>JBLHLE010000760.1:0-4532 GCA_047620805.1 Pirellulaceae bacterium | reverse complement strand
ACGAGGAACGCTGCGTGCGGAACATCGGAACTTGTTGATTGCTTTCGGAGTTGGCTGGTCCTGGGCGGGTTGTGTTTGGAAAGATATTTGGAATGTTGGTTAATTGAGAGTTCTTCTATTACAATTAAAATCCTATAACGAAGATAGCCTATCCAAAACAATCGGGTGAGATGCGATGGGATTCTTACATGGACAATTTCTGGTGGCGTCGCCGCACCTTCCAGACTCCAATTTCTATCGGAGTGTGGTGCTAATGATTCACCACGACGAAGAAGGCGCATTCGGCGTCATTCTAAATCGACCCTCTTCGAACACGATCAAAGACCTCTGGGAGATGTTCAGTGATGACATTCCCGACTGCAATGAGGTCATCCACCACGGTGGCCCTGTTGAAGGTCCGATGATGGCGTTGCATTGCGAGAAGCAGCAGGCCGAATCGGAAATTATTCCTGGCATCTTTTTGACGACCAGCAAAGATCAACTCGAAGAGATCGTTCGCTATTCGACTTCGCCCTTCATTTTGATCAGCGGCTATGCCGGCTGGAGTCCAGGGCAACTCGAAGGAGAAATGGAAGTTGGCGGTTGGCTAACATTGCCAGCGTCGCGGCAGCACGTCTTTTGCCGAGACGAAGATCTTTGGAAACAAGTTGTGGAAGAGATCGGCATGGACGTCATGGGCCCGCGTGTGCGATCGCGAAATCACTTGGTAGACCCGAGCATGAATTAACCGCTCGCCGCAGCAACGGTTGCGAGCCTTCATGGCCCTGTTGCGCAGTACGTTTGGGAGCGAGTACGTTTGGGAGCGAGTACGTTTGGGAGCGAGTACGTTTGGGAGCGAGTACGTTTTGTAAACAGCTCCGAGCCGCTCGTTTACAGCTCGAGACCAAACTCCGTCAATAGTTCGGCACCATCGGCAGTCACGCGGTAGTCGTTCTCGACCCGCATTCCAAAACGCAGTTCAGGAGCATACAAACCCGGCTCGGCCGTAAACACGTCTCCCTCCTCAAACGAATCGTCCCAGTTTGGATTAAGATGCGGACCTTCGTGTGGGAACAATCCGATTCCGTGTCCCAAATGGTGGTTAAAAACGCCGCAAGGTGCCCGATCAAGAATTGCTTGTACTTCATTGAACAGCTCGCGGCAGCTCTTGCCTGGTCGTACGTTTGATTCGACGTGCTGGAAGGCTTGCATAATGAAAGACCATGCTTCTTGCTGAGTGTCATCGGCTTGAGTAACTGCAATTGTGCGAGCGTTGTCAGCGAAATAGCCTCGGAACGCAGGGCCCAAATCCAAGATATACAATTCACCAGCAGCTGCGGTGCGTTGATTCCGCGGTGGACCTCCACGCGATCCACACTGATAGTCGTTACCGGTTCCCGTCAACATCTCGCCAAATTCGTGAACCGCGACCGCTTGCAACTGATTGAACACTTCGAGTTCCGCGATTCCCGGTTCAATGATTTGGCGGGCCAACTGGTACATTTTCTCAGTACCGCTAATCGCCTTTCGCAGCAGGGACATTTCGTCGGCGTCCTTACGGCGTCGGAACTGATACAAATTCGGCTCGACGTCAACGAGTTCCGCAGAGTCCCAAAAGCCGAAGTGCCGTCCGTAGCTCGAATACTCGACGCCCAGGCGGCGGGGCAGGGGACGAGTTCGCCAAGTTTCCTGCAGAGTTTGGCAGCAAGCCAGCCGCTGGTCGTTGCGCATTGTCGAATGCCACTTCGCTTCGTAGCTCACAATGTTGTCGGCCGCGGCAACCGCCGGAGCCCTCTGCGGGGCAATCAAATCGACATAACCATCTGCACTCAAAGTCGCAATGCTTTGAAATAGCCATGGGAAACGTGCACCAGTTAACCACTGAATATGCTCGTTTTGAGTCACCACGACCAGATCCAATGCGTTCTGCTCCATCAATTCCAGCATTCGCTGTTGGCGGCCGCGGCACGCATCTACGTCGACACCGTAAGAATCACTCATAATCCCCTCGCAATTTGACGTATCTCGTCCACTTGTCCATATTCCGTCCATATTCCGTCCACTTGTCGGAACATCGTAACAAAGTGAATTCGGTAGTCCAATTAACCTATTCCGGTTGGTCTGAGATGACTAGCCCGGATTATTCATGAGTAGAACTTAGCTCATTGCAAGTCGTTTGTGGACATGAGTTTGTCGCCAACTTTCCCGAAACACGGCGCAATAGTAACCCGGGCTAGTAGGCGGTAGCCAACTCGATTGCTCGAGCGGGTGTGCGCACCAAAAATTGTCTGAACGACAACCGCAAGCCCGATTTCCTCGTGAATCTCGCGGCAACATGGGCTTCCTCGCAAATCGAGCATTCTTGTTCACCACCCAGCTATACTTTACGATGTTGCGTTCATCTGCCGAGCATAGTCGGCGCGATACGGGAATTGAGGAGCGAGATTTGTTGGGGCGAACAATTGCGATCGGAGATATTCACGGCTGCGCGACTGCGCTAGAAACGCTGATCGAGAAACTGGCTCCGACCGAGGCGGATTGCGTCATCACACTTGGCGACTATGTTGATCGCGGACCGGAGAGTCGCCGGGTAGTAGATCTGTTGCTCGATCTTGAAACGCGATGCGAACTAATAGCCTTGCTAGGCAACCATGAATTGTTGATGTTGCGTTCGATGGAACACCCCACCGCCCACATGCTCTGGATGCAGGTTGGTGGCGTTCAAACGCTAGACAGCTACGGTGGTTCGCTGGACAAAATGCCGCCAGAGCACCTCGAATTCTTCCACCGGCTGGTTCCCTATCATGAAACAGACGAATTTCTCTTCCTACACGCAAATTACAATCCCGAGCTGCCATTGAACGAGCAAACGGAAGAAAGCCTGTTTTGGAAGCACGTATCACGTGACTTTCCAGCACGACATTCGTCGGGCAAGACGGCCTTCGTTGGGCACACCCCCCAAAAATCCGGGCAAGTGGGTATACACGACCATATTATCTGTGTGGACACAGGTTGTTTCGCCAACCAATGGTTGACCGGAATAGATGTCCATTCGCTAGCGTATTGGCAATCCAATCAGCAGGGTGAGCTGCGCGAAAGCAGCAGCCAAACAAGGACGAGCTAACGCGGTTAAATCTAGTCAGACTTTAGAGTTTGGCGAAGCGGGACCTCGTGTAGGAGTTGTAACGATAACAGCGGTCGTGTCGTATCGACGTGGTAAAAAAAGCGGGTAGTTCATTTGCTGCCGGCAACTTTGGGAGGTATGCTGGTTAGTCGCTGTTTTGCGACAATTTTCCGGTGTCATGGGGACGATGATACCTACACGTCGAACGGAGACCAATTCCTCCATTGGTGGTGAGTTCAACCTTCCCCCCATGTAACACCCATCCCCCAACTGAATTGGTCAGCATCATCTGACAGGTCCCCCAGCGGCCTAGACCAATTTCGGAGTAAGACTACCAGTGAATCTACAAAAATTCTCTGTCTCCCAAACCCCTCCTAACGCGAAAACAGTTCTTCAGCGGTTAGACTTTTGGACGGAAACTCGTCCGGACGCGCCAGCGTTCTGCTTTACGGACGGGGAAGCGGAAGTCGAAGTATGGACGTACGCCGAACTTACGAGAAAAGCGAAGGCGATTGCTGCGGACCTGCAAAGTCGAGGTATGACGGGAGAGCGTGCGCTTTTACTTTACCCACCAGGACTCGACTTCGTCGCTGGTTTCTTTGGTTGCTTGTATGCGGGTGTGACGGCGGTTCCGGCATATCCACCGCGAAGAAACCGCAACATGGTGCGGATTCAGGATATTTCGAAAAACGCATCGGCTAAGGTTGCCCTGACTGTAGATGACGTCGTATCGCGAATTTGGGATGTACTGGATGAGACTCCACAACTTAAAAATCTGAACTGGGTTGCAACGGACCAGATCGATCCAGACGGGGCCGACAACTTTAACAAGGTAAAGATCTCCGAGAATGATCTTGCTATTCTGCAATACACATCGGGTTCTACGGGAACGCCAAAAGGGGTCATGCTTGCCCATCGCAACTTGATCCACAATGCTTCGATCATCACACATGGCTTCCGCCCCAGTTCGACATGCGTGGTAATGTCTTGGCTTCCGACCTATCACGACATGGGATTGGTAGGCGGAATGTTGGTCCCGTTGTTTGTTGGCCGACCGTCGGTGCTCATGTCCCCGATGTCGTTCTTGCAACGTCCGACTCGATGGCTAAGCGCAATCACCAAGTTTGGCGTGACGATTAGTGGCGGTCCGAATTTCGCTTACGAATTATGTATCAACAAAGTGACGGAAGAGGAAATGGCAGGTCTCGACCTCAGCAGTTGGGACCTGGCATTTAACGGTGCAGAACCAGTTCGGCCGCAAACGCTGGCCGCATTCACCGAAAAATTTGGGCCAGTTGGTTTCCGTGGCAAATCTCACTACCCGTGTTACGGGATGGCCGAAACCACGCTGTTGGTCACGGGCAATACACGAGGCGAGGAACCAGTTCACTGCGTATTCGATAGCAAGGCCATTGATAAACACCAAGTC
>JBLHLE010000759.1:0-4534 GCA_047620805.1 Pirellulaceae bacterium | reverse complement strand
GTATCATTATCCGCAATGCCATTGAGTTGTTTTCGAGCCTAGTTAAGGAACATTCACTTGCCCCGCGACTCATTTAGCTCAACGACTGCGAGAGGACTCGGCGCGACTCTGGAATTCTATTTCCAGGCGCTGAAGGTCCTGTTGGCGTTACTCATGGCGTCGATGGTTGTGCCCGTCTCGTTGCAGGTGCTGGCCCGTTTTTCTGGCTTCGTGCCGCGCTACATTTGGACGGAGGAGATGGCCAGGTTTTGTTTCGTGTGGATCATCATGATTGGATCAATGATTGCCGTTCGCGACGAAACGCATTTTCGCGTCGACTTGCTTCCCAAGGCGGAGACGGAGCGCGGGCAAGGATTCTCGGACTTGATCGTGCATCTGGCAATGATCGCGTTGGCATTGGTGTTTGTTTGGTACGGTTACGGTTTTGCCAAATCTGGTTTTGCTCAAACGTCGGAGATGAGCGGCATTAACATGTTGAGCATTTACATTTCGTTTCCGCTTGCTGGATTGACTTGGGTTTTGTTTTTGTTAGAGCGGATTGCCGCCGACATTCGATTGATCTCTAGCAACTCTCAGGAACCGAAATCATGAGTCCTGGCGAAGCGGCGTTTGTGATGTTCGGCACCTTCGGCGTGTTGGTTGGTTTGCGGATTCCGGTTTCGTTCGCCCTGGGACTCGCCTGTATTCCCATCTCGTTGCTGGACGAACGATTGACGCCGTACTTGGTGATTCACGAAATGTGGAAGTCCTACAATTCGTTCGTCCTGTTGGCGGTGCCGTTCTTTTTGTTGTCGGCCAACCTGATGAACTCCGCTGGAATTACTCAGCGGCTGGTGGATTTAGCGCGCACGACTGTGGGGCATTTGCCGGGTGGATTGGGCCATGTTAATGTGCTCGTCAGTATGCTCTTCGCGGGGATTTCCGGTTCGTCCACGGCCGACGCGGCAGGGATCGGATCGTTAATGATTCCGGCCATGAAGAAGCAGGGTTACGACGCTAGTTTTGCAGTCGCTCTGACGGCCTGTTCTTCCGTGATGGGTGTCATCATTCCGCCGAGCATCATGATGGTTGTTTGGGGAGGCCTGATGTCGGTTTCCATCGGTGGCTTGTTCCTGGCCGGAGTCGTGCCGGGAGTTTTGATCGCCATTCTGATGATGGGCACGGTGTGGGTTTACGCCAAGCGGCGGGGCTATCCGGTCTACAAACGGTCTTCTCTCAAAGAGTTTCTCGTGGCCTTGAGTCGCGCGGGCCTCGCGTTGGTTACGCCCGCAATTATTATTGGCGGAATCGTCGGTGGATTGTTTACGCCCACCGAGGCCTCCGTTGTGGCCGTGATCTACTCCGCATTGCTCGGAGGATTAATCTATCGCTCCATTGGCCTCCGCGAGTTTCCCAAAGTGTTTTACGAGTCGGCTCGGCTTGCCGCAATTTCGCTGTTCTGCATCGGCACGGCATCTGCGTTCGGCTGGTTGCTGGCCTTTTACCACGTACCGCAAGCGTTGGTCAATTTTATGGCCGCCGGTAGTACCGGTTTGGTAACGACCGGATTCTTGGTTGCGTTTCTGTTCTTGTTCGTCGGAATGTTTATCGACGCGATCCCAGCCATCATCGTTCTAGGCACCGTGTTGCTGCCTCTCGCAGAGCAAGCAGGGATGCATCCCATTCACTTCGCAATCATCGGCGTGATATCGTTGGCATTCGGTTTAGTGACGCCACCCTACGGACTCTGTTTACTCATTTCCTGCGCCATCGCCGAAATCCGAATGATCGATGTCCTCAAAGATGTATGTATCATTTTGTTGCCGATGTTAGCTCTGTTAATCGCGGTCATTCTGTTTCCGGAACTCGTCTTGTTTCTACCCCGCTGGGTCGCGCCCCAATTTATCTAAAGCCGGCAATGGTAAAATGGTAAGAACGCGTGATTGAAGCACTAGCAAAGTTGAACTCATAGAGATGAACTAGCTGTTATTCATCATGACATTGGTGTTTTCGACGCTGATCTAAGGAGGATTTTGGTTTACAATCAATGTTAGCCAATCGACTTCAAATGGGTCGCAACGCCACCGGTTCCCGCACCATTTCCCCCCCGAATTGTCCTATGCATAACTCTTCTTTACGTGTCGTCGCAACTCTGCTGTTGTTTTGTTCTTTCGCTAGTTGTTGCGAAGAGGCACACGCTGCCGAAGTCACCGTGCGCGAGTTTTTGACTGAACATTGCGTTCGTTGTCATGGCAGCAAGAAGCAAGAAGCGGACCTGCGACTCGACTCACTGGCCGACCCCACCGTCGAAAACGAATTAGCGGCAGATTGGTCGCGCGTTCTGGAAATGATAGAGGCGGGCGAAATGCCGCCCCAGGATGAACCGCGACCGGACGCTGACGACGTCAATCAAGTACTGCCGCAACTGAGTGAACTTATCGTCGGGGCCGCGCCAAAACGACCGCTGGCTGTCCGACGCATGAATCGTCGCGAATACGAAAACACGCTGCACGATCTGCTTGGCATCGATGTTCCACTTGCCGACCTGCTGCCCGCAGATGGAACCGTACAGGGTTTCGACAATGTGGCCGATGGCTTGAGCATTTCCTCGATCTTGATGGAACAGTACCTCGTGGCCGCGAACATGGCGTTCGATGCCGTCATCCGCCGAATCGAACCGTTGCCAGCGGAAACTCGCCGCGCCGACTTGATGAAGAGCAAAGAGAATGTCGATTCGGTGAAGGGCAAAAAAGGGGGAGTCATCGAGATCGCGAATTCGTTCGTGAAGTTTACGCCTGGCTGGCCACCGGCGCGTGTCGACGCCGCTCATCCGATCGAAGATGGTGTGTACCGCTGCCGAATCGCTATCTGGCCCCAGGATCCCGGCGACCGGTCCGTTGCGGTGGCCATTTACGTCGGAGCTTTGTTTGGACCGGAAACACTCGACTTCCAGGGCGTCTTTGATGCGACCGGCACGCCAGATAAGCCTCGCATAATTGAATTCACCTCCCGCTTCAAAGCCGGGCACGCGATCCATATCGAGCCGCGAGTCTGGCCGGAGCACGTCACTTGGCGGGATAAACATGAAAAGCGGCCCGGCGTTGGCATCGTCTGGTGCGAAACATTTGGCCCGCTGGATCAAAGCTTTCCCTCCGAATCTCAAAAGCAGCTCTTCGGTGACGTCGAACGTATCAAGATGGTTCCCGATAAGCCGATCTACATGCGGCATCGTAAAGGCGTCAAGCTGCACCGAGTAGAGTCGGAGAAGCCCCGCGAGGACGCCGAGCAGATTGTCCGCAACCTCATTCCTCGAGCGTTTCGGCGTCCCGTCAGTGAACAGGAAATGCAACCGTACATTCAGTTGACACTCAACCGTCTCGACGCAGGACGTTCGTTCGAGCAGGCCGTCCGCGCCGGTTTTTGCGCCGTCATTTGCTCCCCGCAATTCCTCTTACTCAATCGCGAAACGAAAGTTGACGAATACGCGATCGCGGCAAAACTCTCCTACTTTCTCTGGTCGACGTTACCCGACAAAGAGTTGCTGGAGCTGGCTGCAGAAGGCAAGTTGAGTGATCCCGCAACTCGACATTCGCAGGTGGAACGAATGATTCGCGATTCTCGGATTGAGCGATTCGTGGATAACTTTATCGGTCAGTGGTTGGACTTGCGAAATATCGATTTCACGACTCCAGCGAAAAAACTCTATCCCGAATACGATCCACTGCTGAAAGAAGCGATGTTGGGCGAAACCAAACATTTCTTCACCCATATCTTGCGGGAAGACTTGAGTGTGGTGAATTTTATCGACTCCGAATTCACGTTTTTGAATCAGCGACTAGCAGATCACTACGGAATTCCAGGAGTTAAGGGGCACGAGGGCTTTCAAAAAGTAATGCTTCCAAAAGAGAGTGTTCGCGGAGGAGTGCTCACGCACGCGAGTGTTTTGAAAGTTACCGCGAACGGGACGGCAACATCGCCAGTGATTCGCGGAGTTTGGGTGATGGACAGTATTCTCGGCCGTCCGTTGCCACCACCGCCGCCCGGCGTTCCCGCGGTCGAGCCCGATATTCGCGGAGCGACTACCATTCGCGAACAGCTAGATAAGCACCGCAACATCGCCGCCTGTGCCCGCTGCCACAAACGAATTGATCCGCCGGGCTTTGCACTAGAACATTTTGATGCGATTGGCGGCGAGCGACAATGGTATCGATCATTGGGTGAAGGCGAGAAATTGTCGAAGAAATATGTTTATCGCAAAGGTCCGCCAGTCGAAACTGCATCGCAGTTCGCCGACGGACGTCAATTCGCCGACTTCAAAGAATTCCGCCAGCGACTTTTGGAAGATAAAGATCAGTTCGCTCGAGCGATCGCATCCAAGTTGCTGATCTATTCGACCGGACGGCCGGTGACTAGTGCCGACAGAAACTCAGTTGATCGAGTCGTAAACAACACAAACGATTTAGGGCTGCGGAGTATGATTCACGCGATTGTCGACAGCGATCTGTTTCTAAAACCGTAGAATAGTTACTTGCAAGCCGTTCGCCATTCGCTACGA
>JBLHLE010000758.1:0-4539 GCA_047620805.1 Pirellulaceae bacterium | reverse complement strand
GCCAAAGCCGTCGACAACTCCGATTTGCTGACGGATAAGACGCTACACACTCATGCCGGACAGATTCTCGGAACGCTGAAGTACATGAGCCCGGAGCAGGCAACGACCAGCGAGAAAGACGTCGACACGCGGGCCGACGTATACGCTTTGGGCGTGATGTTGTACGAGCTGTTGACGGGAGAAACGCCGTTGGACGACGATGTTATACGCCAGCAGAGTATGCTCGGCGCTCTGGAACTGATCCGCGACCACGAACCGGTGCGTCCCAGCGTAAAACTCAGCGACGAGACTCGGACCGAGAGCATTTCATCGGACTGTGGTACGACGTTCAGCGCGTTGCGACAATTGCTTCGAGGTGATCTCGACTGGGTCGTGATGAAGGCGTTGGAGAACGATCGCGAGCGTCGCTACGACTCGGCGAGCAGTTTGGCGGATGATATCCATCGGTTTCTGAACGACGAGCCGGTGATTGCTCGGCCTCCGACGGCAGCCTACCGTTTACGGAAATTCGCCCGCAAGAATCGAATCCTGGTGTCGAGTGGATTGGCAATGTTGATGTTGTTGATTAGTGGCATCGCGGCAACGTCGTGGCAAGCGATTCGCGCCACACAGGCAGAGCGCGACGCCAATCAACAGGAGCAAATCGCGATCGCAAAAGCCGTTGAATCGGAGCAGCGCAGAATTGAGGCAGATGAGTTGCGAGGAAAGGGCGAAGAAGCTCGGAGCCAAGCAGAAACGGAAGCTCGCCGCGCCGAAAGAATCCTAAACTTCGTCGTCGAATCCTACAACTCGGCGGACCCGATGAAAGGGGCGAAAAAGGACATGCTCGCCCGCGACGTGCTGGTCCACGCTCTTGGCGAGGTGGAGACAAAGGTCGGCGGCGATGCTGAGACTCAAGCCGCATTGTACAATGCGTTGGCCTCGTCGTTATACGGTTTGGGCGATTACGATTCCGCTCTGGTGGCAGCTCAGCGAGCGACTTCACTTTACGCCGAATCGCGTGGTATGAACGACGAGAAGACCGTGCGGGCAAACCTGTTGCTCGCCTACGTGCTGCTGGCGCAGGAAGACAGCTCTCGTGCACTCGATTACTTTAATGCGATATTGGCTATCGAGAGTGGTGCGATGGAAAACGAAGACCCCATCCCTCTGGAAACCGTTCTCGCCTCCAGTCCCCTCGCCATCGAAGCGTTGATCGGAGTGTCGAAGTCATTTCTTGGCCCGCCATATCCGGAGCCAGTTATCGCCGTGAACAAGGCGAGATTGGCGCTGAAAGCTGCACAGATACTTCTGGGTGAATCGGATACTGTTACCATCGATGCCAAGTTAACGCTTGCCATCGCATTGCGACGAACTGGCGAAGCAAAGGACGCTGTCGAGGTGTACCGGGAAGTTTTAGCTGCGAGAATTTCGAGTCTGGGAGAAGCCAATCCGCTCAGTATCGAAGTGATGCTGCGACTTGCCGCTGCGCTGGAGTCGGCGGAGGAATCGACAGAAGCGATTGAGATGACGGAAAAAGCTGCGAGGCTGTCCGAACAAATATTGGGAAAGGAGCATCCGCGTACCTGTGAGGCAGAGTGCCAATTGGGTGACTTCCTAATAAACGGCGAGCAAACCGATCGCGCGAAAGGGTTGTTCTCATCTGTGAATAGCCGGCTTGCTGCCACTCATCCCATCTACCATCGTTCGCAACGTGGACTTGCGAGAGCTTTACTTGCACAGGGTGATTCCTCAGCAGCACTGGATTTGTATTCCGGTGAACATTCGGCGACGGCATGGGTTTATCTCGCAATGAATCGCCCCGCACTTGCGGCAAAGACTTACGAAGATTGGATTGGGGAAGAGAAGGTACAAGCAAAGCAATTGATGATTCTTCATCGACTGGTGGGAGCCCTTATGTGGGCAGGAAAACTCGAAGAAGCGGAAATCTCGCTTCAACGTCAAGAGCGGCTCTTTCAGCAGATTGAGCCTTTTGCGGTCGGCGTCAATGACGTTTCGATTCGAATTTCAAAAGCTCGCCTTTGGGCGGCAAAAGGAGAGTTCGAGAAGGCCGAAGCGGAGGCAGTTAAGCTTCTGAACCCTACCGTAATTGCGGCATCCAACGGGCTAGCGGGTCTGCCCGGAAATCTGGCGGGACCGAAGATGAGTCACGCAATGCGAAATGTGGACCGCGCATGGTGCAACAGCATCCTCGCGTTGTGTCGAGCCGAACGGGGCGGCGGTTCAAATAAGGTTAAGAAGGATGCCGTCGAAGCGCTCGAACAACTAGAAATCAGGATGGCATTGATGCCGAGTCATCGTCGTTGGACCGTAATAGAGGCATGTCGGCGTGTAATTCGAGTCTGCGAACTGACGAAGCAAACGGCAGAAGCAGAATTGTATCGAAAACGACTGCCTGTCTTGGAGACTGAACGTGTACGACTAACCCTTCAAGACACCTGGCAGGAAAACCTTTTTTACTGGAAAGCTGGTGGCTTAGGCAACGAAGTCCGCTACTAACGCTCCCGGCATTGCCTCGTGCAAGATCCGTCGATGACGACGGCGGAGCTCCGGTTGCGACTTCGATGAGGGAAAACCCAGCGGAGAAAACTGGGGTTTTGCGTGGCTTTGAGCCTTAATTCAGCGATTTGAGAAAACTTTCAGAAAGTTTGGCCGGTCTTGCGCGCGGATGGGAATATCAGGGTAACCAACGACAACAACCCTAACGCTGAAAGGCACTTCCCATGTCCAACACACTTAAAACACTCGCCATTTTTGCTCTAACTGCCCTGGCCATCTCGCCCGTTTACGGCCAGCACCATCACATTCCAGACATCTCCGGCAAATACTCGACGTACAGCCCAGAGGTTTGCACCATCACGCAGAACGGAGACTTTATTTGGCTCTCGAGCGAACTCCCGGGTGTCAGTCATTTCAAACTCTACGGTACTTACGGCGTCCAAGAATATCGCCGGCCCGACGGACTCGCCGTCACGAGAATTGGTTTTCACGGCAGCTACGGCATTACGTTCAACGACGGGCGACCGCCGGTAAAGGGAACTACCTCCGTGTTTCCTGCCGAAGAGGCTGGCAGCTTTCGAGTCCATTTCTTTGAACTTGAAAACGATATTCGCGTCGAGAAACATACTCACCTGATTACGCGAACCGGCCCTTTGAAGTCAAACACCGGCGACTTCCCTCCGCCGCCAGTCTATGACTCGCCATCAAACACGACCCGCACAACGAATCGTCCATCCACCCCCGCCAGTTCTGTTGCTCCTCGCCGAAACGACCAATACAACTTGCTGCCGGCCACCTTGCTCAACGACCTGGGGATCTAGGGGATTGGATATAAGATCGCATCTCTTTTGTAAATCATCCTCGGCAGAATGCTCGCACTTGGTCCTTGCGAACTACAATACTTTCTCTGAAAATTAGTGTTCGGCGTAACGGTAGTCCACGTAGGTGAAAGAGCGAGAGTTGGATGTCAGCGATTCGGAATTTGTTCGGCAATGTTATTGTCTTGATCCTTTTGGTTTCAGTGTCCCGTCTTTTGATTGCCCGCGAGGCGTCGGCGGAGGAGAGTGGGAGGCGACCGAATGTCGTCTTCGTTCTGGCGGATGACCTGGGCTGGTCTGAACTGGGCTGGTCTGAACTGGGCTGGTCTGAACTGGGCTGGTCTGAACTGGGCTGGTCTGAACTGGGCTGGTCTGAACTGGGCTGGTCTGAACTGGGTTGCTACGGGAACGGGTTTAATGAAACGCCGAATCTCGACAAACTTGCACAGCAATGGGGATCAGTTGATTGCCCACGTCGATCGAGAGCACGTGGCCTACGCCAAGCATCCGATTCTCGACAAAGAACGTGGCTACTTTGCATTTCAGGTGGACGAGTCTGCGGCGGCATTTGACAATGTACAGATTCTCAAGGCGGCGAAGCATCCGAAGCAAAAAGAAAACTTGGAGCATATCCTGAAGGTGGCCAACAACTATCCAGTGACTCTGTCATTGGAAGACCGATATTCCATTCAAAAGTCCAACGCTCACGAATGGCTTTACCAACGGCATGAAGCGTATCGAAATCTTGTAAAACGCGTCGATGAACTCGACGAAAAGAATAAGAAGTTGTATCCGGAAGTCTTTAAGTCGCATAAAGAGTTTCAGAAAGACATTGCGACATTGCGAAAGAAACTGCACGCGGAAGATCCGCAGTACAAAGAAACATTGTTCGCAACATTTCGCGCTGACCGAGCTATAGAAAAGTATCTAATCTCGCAAAAGCCGACTGCTGGCGAACTACCAGAAAGCAGCCGCAAGAGAGAACTTGAAAGATTAAGGATTCAACATGGCAAAGCCGCTGAATACGTGAAGCTGGTGAAGATTCGCGACGAAGCACAGCAATTGCTGAAAAAGTCATATCCACAGATATTTCTGTCCAACGATCAAATAACGAAACACAAGAATGATCGCCGCAAGGCAGCGAACGATGATCCTGAGTTCAAGAAACGAATAAATGAGCGCGGTGACGCGTATCGAGCGCAACAGCAGTACTTGTTTGGCC
>JBLHLE010000757.1:0-4540 GCA_047620805.1 Pirellulaceae bacterium | reverse complement strand
GTAGCATTAGCCCGCTACTGATGGACTCCAAAAGACGGGATTGGAGGGCGGTCTTCTCTTCGAAGATTCACTCGCTTTCGTTTCATGTTAGTATTCTCGGCTCTAGCAATCGCGAGGTGGACATGGGAAAATCTCTGTTTTGACTTTTCAGGCGTGCGGTTTTGTTCTGTCGAGCGGATGTGTCACAATGGAGCTCGTCCGAAATCGAACTTCGAACAAACCAGCGACGACACGTTGAAGGATTTTCGCATGCGATTGCATTGGGTGATGTATTTAGGCTGTTTGATATTGGCCGCGTTGCCAAATTGCATTCGCGGTGAAGATGGTCCCGCTTCCAGCGTTCAAGAACAGCGTGAGAGATTCAGAACACTATTCGTTACTCGCTCGTTGGATCATGAGCGTTTGATTCCCTATCTCACATCGGCTCGCCCGGAGATCGTGCAGATTGGCAACTACGGCGCGATGTTTCATGGTTACGCGGACAACCCGAAATCGACAAAGACACCGATGATGTTACCGGTGGTCGGAGAACGAGCGGCACTCGAGTTTCAGCGCAAGCTAAACAAGACAGTTCACGGGCTCGGATTGACTGTGGTTGGCCACTTTCGTCTGATCAAGGTAATGGGTGATTGGGAAACTCAATCCGGCTTCGTCGAGTATTACAACAATCGTTGGCCGGAAGATCTGCTCGGGGCCAAGCCGCATCCAGATCTAAGCGAACTGCTACAGCGAGATGCCGCGGGCAAGCCGATTCAAGTCTCTCGATACGACAACGCGCAGCTTACCCTGTGCTTATCGAGTCCGCACGCGCGGAAAATGCTAAAGCAAATGCTCAAGTGCGCCGTCGATCAGGGCGTCGATGGAGTCGTGACGACTTACAATTACCGCTTTGAATGCGTCTGCCCACATTGCCAAGACGCCTTCAAGACTTGGCTGGCAGAGCATCAGACACCGGAGCAGCTGAAAAGCAAGTTGGGCATCGACAATTTGCAGGAACACAAATTCGCCACGATTCCGGCAAGCATTCCCGGATATCCGATTCCGGAAGAAGCGAGCGAACTGGATTGGCTAGCCGCCCGCTGGGGCGCCGAGCACTTCAAGCAGAAATACGACGAAATCTTTCTGCAGTATGGTCGCTCACTTCGTAAAGATTTCGTGGTCGCTCAGTGGAATCATCTGAGTCACGTCAGTCTCAAAGAGGAGCGGGCGTTTCTTCCACTGGAACAGTGGGGCCGAGGCGAGGACTACTTTTGGTACTCCGGCGGCGCGTCCTTCGTTGGCAAGAACCTTGCATTAAGTGAACGCAAGGCTGGGGACGCTTGGCTCAGCTGCCTTTACATTCGCGAACTTTCTGGCCGCAAACCGTTTGTGATGGGAAAGTACGACAGGATCCGCCTGGCTGTTAGTATGGCGGAAGGCTATGCCACCGGCGGACTCGGCATGGGTCGCTACATGAGGTTCGAAAACCCCAGCGGCTACGAAACGCTGGTTCGCTATACCAACTTCATGCACAAACACCGCAATCTTTACGACGGGGCAAGGCCATGGTCAGACGCCGCGATCATTCTGCCGAGACAGACTATCCTGAACCGTCGCCCCGCCGCTCTCGATTCCTTTCGCCACATTGGCCAAGCACTCGTCGAGCGACAGCTGCTGCTGGATGTCGTCGTCGATGAGAATATTTCCAAGGAACGGTTATCGCAATACCGGGCCGTTATCCTGCCCTCCGCCGTAGTGCTCAGCGACACGCAGTTGGAAATACTCCGCGAGTACGTGGCAAACAAAGGGCTGCTGCTTTACCACGGCGATTTGGGTTCCGTAACCGAAACTGGGAATCCGCGCGAATCGGCACATCCTGAGGGCAGAATCGCGAACTCAATCGAAGTAACCGACTCGCTGGCGAAAGATGCAGCCAACTCCATTTACGAACGAATTCGCAACGCTGGAGCAACTACATTCTTTGGCCCCTGGACTTTACGAACCGCCGCCTACATGCAACCTAATCGCGTGGTCCTGCACCTCGTTAACTATGATAGAGATGAAACCGTCGATAAGAGCAAAAGCGGCCCTGAGCTTGAAAGACCCATCGCTGCCGAAAACGTGTCGATCAAGATGCGACTTCCAAACGGTCGAATCGCCACGAAGATCACACATCACACTCCAGACCGGGAAGAATCGAGCGAAATCGACTTCAAAACGCCGAGTCCCGGCTACATCACGTTTACCATTCCGCGAATCGACGTTTACTCTGTAATTACAATTGAGTAGATCGAACGATGGCAGATCGTCAACCTATCAGCACTCTTCACTGAATCGATTACTAAGGTTAAGCCAGCATGATTCTTCGCATCGGCGCTTCAGCGCTCCTCACTTTTTCGCTCTTCATTCTCCCTGTGCAACACATTGCGGCTCAAACTGACGTTGATATCGTCGTTTACGGTGGCACGTCAGCTGGCGTGATCGCAGCGGTGCAAGCCAAGAAGCAAGGGAAATCGGTCGTCATCGTCGGCCCCGACAAACACCTCGGCGGTCTTTCCAGCGGCGGACTTGGTTGGACGGACACGGGCAAGAAGGAAGTGATCGGCGGATTGTCACGCGACTTCTACCATCGGATTTGGAAAGAATATCAAAAGAAGGAAACTTGGAAGTTTCAAAAACCCGCGGAGTATGGCGGCGGCGGACAAGGCACGGCGGCGATTGATGGTAAGAATCGCACGATGTGGATCTTCGAACCCAGCGTTGCGGAGAAAGCTTTTGAAAGTTTCATTAGCGAGTTCAAAATTCCGGTCTACCGCGAGGAGTATTTGAATCGCGAAAATGGCGTCAAGAAATCCGAGGGACGCATCGTCGCCATCACAATGCTCAGCGGCAAGACCTTCGCCGCCAAAATGTTCATTGACGCGACATACGAAGGCGACTTGCTGGCGGCCGCTGGAGTTGACTACAATGTTGGTCGCGAAGGCAAGGACATCCACGGTGAAAACTGGAATGGCGTGCAAACTGGCGTCCTTCATCATCGACACCACTTCGATGCAATTCCCGCGAAGAAGAGAATCGATCCGTACTTAGTACCAGGAGTTCCTTCCAGTGGAGTAATTCCTCGTGTCAGCCGAAAACCGCCAGGCGATAAGCACGCGGCAGATCATCGAGTTCAGGCTTATTGTTTCCGCATGTGCCTAACTAATGATCCGGAAAACAGAGTTCCCTTTGCCAAGCCCGCTAATTATGACCCGGCGCAATATGAATTACTGGGGAGAATTTTTGACGCTGGCTGGCGCGATGTTTTTGGAAAGTTCGACCCAATTCCGAATCACAAAACCGACACGAATAATCATGGGCCAATGAGCACCGACAACATCGGTATGAATTACGACTATCCCGACGGCAGTTATGAGCAACGGCGAGCCATCATCAAGGAGCATGAAGACTACCAGCAGGGGTGGCTCTACTATATCGCCAACGATCCGCGCGTGCCCAGTGACATTCAGAAGAAGATGCGGACGTGGGGATTGGCAAAGGATGAGTTTACCGACAACGGGAATTGGTCTCATCAGCTCTACATCCGCGAAGCTCGCCGAATGGTGGGACATTTCGTAATGACGGAGAACGAGTTGCTAAAACGCCGCCCGACGCCGCAAACAGTCGGCATGGGGAGCTACACAATCGACTCGCACAACGTGCAGCGCTACATCGCGCCGGATGGCTACGTGCAAAACGAAGGTGACATTGGCGTGAGCTGTCCGCCCTACCAAATTGCCTACGGTTCACTAGTTCCCAAAAAGAAGCAGTGCCAGAATCTGCTCGTCCCGGTCTGCGTTTCGAGTTCGCACATTGCCTTCGGCTCAATCCGCATGGAACCCGTGTTCATGATCCTCGGACAGAGCGTCGCGACAGCAGCCTGTCAAGCGATCGACACGGGCGTCGCCGTGCAGGACATCGACTACGAAATGTTGAGAGCGAAGTTGATTGAGGACGGCCAAGTGCTAGAGTTTTCGGGTAACTCGTACGGAAATAGCGTCGATCCCACGAAGTTGCCTGGAATCGTATTGGACGACACGCAAGCTAAATTGGAAGGCACTTGGTCCACCAGCACTTCACACTCCAAGTTCCTCGGTAGTAGTTACCAGCACGACAACGCCGGGGTCGACGGGAAACGCAGCGCTACGTACACCGCCACTCTGCCCGCGACAGGTCGCTACGAGGTGCGGCTGGGATACACTCCCAACAAGAACCGAGCCAGCAATGTCGCGGTAGCGATCGAGCACGCCAGCGGAACGGAAACAGTGACCGTCGATCAACGCCAAGAGCCGCCAATCGATGGACTGTTCATCTCACTTGGGAAATTCAACTTCGGCAAAACCGCAAAGTTGACAATTTCCAACGAAGGTGCGAACGGTTACGTGATCATCGACGGGGCACAATGGTTACCCGATAAGTAATCATTGTCGCCTTCCGCTCCGTCGGAATAGCGTTCTTGTTGACGTCACTTTTGTACGAAGAACGCAATTCCGACGGAGCGGAAGGCGACTATGCGTCCCGA
>JBLHLE010000756.1:0-4541 GCA_047620805.1 Pirellulaceae bacterium | reverse complement strand
GACGGGCTTGCGAGCGTTGTTTCAGCTTCACAATCATGTCGCTGTTGGTCATTGAGTATTTGGTGTAGCTGGCTTCGGGGATTTGGTCGAATTCGAGGGCGTAGTCCAAATCACCTTCGGCAACATCCATGTGAGTGGTAATCGAGGGTAGCGGAACGTCTGCCAAAACCCCTCGTTTCTGCGTGCTGTGACCGTTGGGACGATAGAATTGTTGCATCGTAATCTTGAGTGCGCCGAGGTTCGGCGGGTTGGGCAAGTTGCTGAACAGTTGGCTTCCCAAGTTTAGCAGGCTTTGAACGGTGCCTTTCCCGTGAGTTGCTTCGTCGCCAACTACCAGACCGCGGTCGTAGTCTTGAATCGCACCGGCGAGAATCTCACTGGCACTTGCACTGAACTTGCTCGTTAGTACAACCAAAGGACCGTCCCAAGCCAAGCCTGCATTGCGGTCATCGTAGTGTTGTACTCGACCAGCCGAATCCTTGACTTGGACGACGGGGCCCTTGTCGATGAATAGACCCGTGAGATCGATTGCTTCGGTCAAGCTTCCGCCGCCATTCTTGCGGAGGTCGAGAACTACGGCGTCTATGCCTTCCTTCTTAAAGCCTTCGAGAATTTTTGCGACGTCGCGAGTTGTACTCTTGTAGTCTAGTTTTCCGAGGCGAGCGGCATCCATGTCCATGTAAAAGCTGGGCAGATCGATGACTCCGAATTTGAAAGGTGAGCCGTTGGGCTTTTGGCCTTCTTCAAAGATCTTGCCTTGAGCTTCACTGTCTTTCAATTCAACTCGGGCGCGAACGATGGTGTAAGTGACAGCTTCGGTGGCACCACCAGCAGGCAACACCCGCAGGCGAACTTTCGTTCCTGACTTGCCGCGAATCATCTTCACAACATCGCGAAGTTTCATGTCGACAACATCCACCATTTCGGCGTCTTCGGTGGTTCCGACGGCAATGATCTTATCTTCCGGTTTTAGCTTTCCATGTTTGGAAGCAGCGCCACCAGGGATCACTTTCGTGACAACAGTGTAACCGTCATCAACCTGCAAGGCCGCGCCGATTCCTTCCAAATTCAACCGCATCATAATGATGAAGTCGTCGTAGGAACTAGCCGACATGTAAGTTGTGTGAGGATCGAAGCCTGTCGTGAATGCCGTGAGAAACATCTCGAGCAAGTCATCGCTGTCGGTCTGATTCATTCGTTTTGCAAAGCTATGATATCGGCGACTCAATTTGTCGCGAGCTTCCTGTCCTTCCGTCTTGTCGCTTTTGAGGACTAGCAAGTCATATTTAATTCGCTTTCTCCAGCGTTCCTTCGCTTCGGTCGGGTCCTTCGGATGCGCCAACATGTCGGGCTCGGTCACCATCTCTTCGTCGACGTTGAAGTCGTGATCTTCTTTGAGAATTTCGTCGATCATCTTGACGCGTTCGTCAACTCGTTGGAGCAGTCGATTGAAGATAGTATGGCCGAACTTCAAATCGCCTTTCTTGACCATGTCGTCGATCTCTTTGTCCTGCAAAGCGAATTCATCGATGTCACCCTGAACGAAGTACAGTTTCATCGGGTCGAGGCTGCGAAGGAATGTCTTCAAGGCTCGCTGAGACACTTCGTCATCCAAGGCTCGCTTCGACAGGTGTTCGCGGCGAAGCAGCGAGCTGACAACCAAGGAGACTTGGCGGTCAGCCGGTTTGGGGCCAGGAATCGCCTGAGCTGCCATGAAGGTGGCCAACCCGATTGCGATGCCGCTGAGCACCACGATCGGGCGAGTCAGATAGTTGCCAGCGCGGTTAAGAAAGCTTTGGCGCATAAGATTCCTCGCGGTTGTTCGCATCTATGGTATAGATTGCGCAAGTTGTAAATTTTAAATGACTTATTGATATTAAACCGAATCTAACGATGAGGCAAGATCGATGACTAATCTGTCAGGCCAGCAAATTCGCATAAGTTGGCCTCCAGAACCTGTTGTGGGCAACTCCAAACTAGGAAGAACAATGCTTCCTGACACCATCGTCCGGCCGGATGGCCCGCCACATAACCTCTGCCTTTGGCGGCGGTTAAGGCGGCCTGAGTAGCCCTTAAAACCAAGCTATTTGCTCGAGCTCTGAGCTCTTCGGTCGAACAATTCGGAGTCCCAACTGCGTCCGAGAAGAGGTCGTTTTTCAGAGCATCGAGCTGGCCGCGTAGCCCGGCTGCCGCCGATTCCAGCTCGCAGCGAAAAGTTGCTTCATTTTCAATGAATTCCACAGCGGCCAGTGCCAGTGCAAGAGCAAGTGTCGAAGTTTGCAGCCCGCCCGTTTTGCCGCCGATTCCTTTTTGCAGCACGTTCATTTCGGGGCCATCGAGGATCCATTCTGAAGAGACGACCACATCCTGGCAGTCCATTCTCCCGGTCTGGCTTCCGTTCAGCCCGATCAGCGGGATCGCAGGAGGGCAGGAAACTCCGCTCAACTCCGTTGGCAATGCAATGATTACTTGGCGGTCGTCTTCCAGCGTCGCGGCGGTCACGACATAGTCGGCGTGAATTCCGCCGGTCACCCACGGACTGAATCCGTCTAACACCAACTCGCTACCGCGCTCAATGCATCGCAGCACCGGCTTCTGCAGATGGCGATGGCTCGTCGTCAGATGTGAGATGCCAAGTGTGGCGAACTTCCTTCCACAGACCAGATCCGCTAACAGCCGGTTCTTCAGATCCTCGTTTTCGCAAGCGGCGATCCTGCGACAGGCTCCCATATACTGCGTGATGATAAACGTCGTTGTCAGACAAGCTGCACCGATGTGTAAGTATCCCTCAACGATTTCGCGAGTGTTCCACGCGAACCCACCCTGCTCTTCCGGCAAAAACCAACGGTAGACACCGTGGTCAGCACAAAGTTGCAGTTGCTGGGCGGGCCATTGCCCCGTCCCTGCCAGGTCGTTTCCCAGCTCGAGTAGCTGGTTGCAGAGTTCTGACATCGCAGGATCTTGAGGGGTGCGGATTTCAGGCATTGGTAGTAGTACTTCAAAAAAGTAGGAGACGTCCGCATTATACGAAGCAGAGATTGTTGTCGAAAGTCAGCTGCTGAATTACGCGAGAGGTTGTTTCGCTCTGGGGTCCGGTCGTTGGATCTCATCTGAGTTCCATTCAGGTCGACATTTCGATTGTTCGGTTTGCCTAGTGAAGTGCATTCGTCTCGTCGAGTTTGGTCCCATTCGCTATACTTGCGTCAACCATGCTGGCGAAAATTGACGTCGCTAGTTGACTCTTCTTGGCACCACACGGATGGGGAAAGTCGATGAGTTCAATCGACAGAGTAACGACAGAGTAACGACAGAGGAACGGCGGCGGCGAATGAAGCCGGCTCGAAGGACCAGTTGGCGGCTGCCGAGTTATACCGAAAGTGCCATGGCGTCGATGTTTGGCTGAACACTCCGCGGCATCCACTTGAGGCGGCGGGAACTAGTGGCCAAAAGGCCGTGCTCAATGGTGCTCTGAATCTCGCCGCACTCGATGGCTGCTGGGCCGAGGCTTTCAATGGTGAGAATGGATTCGCGATCGGAAGTGGCACTAGCTCACATGGCGACACAATGCACATCGAATGTTGATGGATTATACGCGCGCTTATTATGTCCCGGCCGCAGTTGGACTTGGCTGCGAAATTCGCTAAGCTGTGATTTCGTAGGGCAGCGATGGTTCGAACTACTTCGGATTCGTTGCTGAATTTGACCGAGCCAACGCGATCGTAATGTCGGTCGCCACGGATTACCGCGATGCGCGCGATTGCCAAGATATGCGAGTTGGAGAGTGACGGCATGGAAACGCCCAATTCAGATTCAGCCAAAAACATTGCGAATAGTGAACTCGATTCCCGATCCAGTCGGCCAGCATGCCCAGTCTGTGAGGGGAAACTAATCGAAATACGCAGTAAACTTCAGTGCTCGCGTTGTCACACAATTTGCGAAACGTGTTGTGAAGGCGGACGGGGATAGAAACCACTGAACTTGCTGGCTCTTCGCATTTCCAGATGTATCGATCGCGTTCTCGATATCCTGCTCCGGTGAGTTTTCTGGTGCGGTATCGGTTCCGGTACGCTGGCAGCATTCGCAAGAAATAAGTCGGGCCCGCGTGAATAATCACGCGGGCCCGAACTTGGCATCCATGACCGACGGCTTTCGCCGTGCCTTCCCTGACGGTGGATCATCTATTTGTTGGTTTGATTTGCCCGTTTGATTTGCCCGTTTGATTTGTAACTCCATTCCAATTCTTGTAATTGTTTAGGTTACACAAATCTCGTCTGCAAATCTGCTGACGCGACCAACGTCACGTCGCGTTGGCAAAGGACTAACGCTTGCGCCCAAAGAGTCCTCTGCGACTTGACGAGTAGTTCGACTTAGTCGAAGCCTTGGGGGTCGTGTAGTAATTTGTCGGTTGGTTGTTGAAGCTTGTCGATCGAACAACCGTACCATTAGTCGCAGATGACGAATATTGGTTAGTCACAGGTGACGAAAATTGGTTAGTCACAGGTGACGAAAATTGGTTAGTCACAGGTGACGAAAATTGGTTA
>JBLHLE010000755.1:0-4542 GCA_047620805.1 Pirellulaceae bacterium | reverse complement strand
CGAATCAACTGTTCGGCTCGTCGGTCTCGACAATCTGCCAGCGTCGCCAGAACTCATGGAAGGCGAGCATTTTCATCCAGACATTTGCTCACTGGGCCAGGCCCGCCTGCTGATTCTGGAAAAGGAACAAGCCAGTCGCAATGTCGACTCGTTGCGTAAAGAAGCCGAACAAGATATCAACGCGGGTGTCATCGACGTAGTTATCGTCTTTCCGCCAACATTCGGCGACCAGCTAGATAAGTTTCGACAACAAATTGAGTCTCGTGCTTCCGACCGCGATGTCGTCTCCGACCCGATCGAAATCCCTAGGCCACAAGTTTTCTTCAACACGGCCAGCGATAGATCGCGGATCGCTCTAGAACGAATGGACGTGGTACTCAATCGTTGGCGAGACTCCATCGTCAGACAAAATCTCGCCCGTAGTAACATCCCACTCAACGCGACTAAGCCGTTTTCCCTGGAAGACACTGACGTCGCCCATGAGGAAACAAAGCGAGCTGCTTTATGGTCGAAAGTGCTGCCATTCATACTGGTCATTTGGGCATTGACGGGTGCATTCTATCCCGCGGTCGATTTATGCGCGGGGGAAAAAGAGCGTGGCACGCTTGAAACGCTGCTCAGCAGCCCCGCAACTCGCAGCGAAATTGTCTGTGGAAAACTACTGACGGTGATGGCCTTCAGCATGGCTACGGCGGTGCTGAATCTGGTCAGTTTGGGCGCCACGGGCACATTCATCATGAAGAGCATGGATTCGATGGCTGGCATGTCGTCGAACTTTGGAACGCCGCCGATCGCATCGATGGGCTGGCTGCTGCTGGGCCTGCCTTTGATTTCCGGTCTGTTCAGCGCCCTTTCACTGGCCGTGGCTGCGTTTGCTCGCAGCAGCAAGGAAGGCCAATACTACTTAATGCCGCTGCTGTTCATTACGCTGCCATTGATAATGCTGCCGATGTTGCCCGCCGCCGAATTGGACTTTGGCACCAGCCTGATTCCCATAACCGGCATGACGCTGTTGATGCGAGCTTTACTGGAAAGCCAATACCAAGCCGCCTTACTTCACACGATCCCCGTCGTGGTTGTGACATTGGTCTGTTGCTATTTGGCATTTCGTTGGGCTGTCGCCCAATTTGAAAGCGAAGCTGTCATGTTCCCCGAAAGCGAACGGTGGGACATCAGCTCTTGGTTACTCCACCTACGCCGCGATCGTGGAAACACTCCCACCGTCGGCGAAGCCATATCGTGCGGAGTGCTGATTCTAATGCTGCAGTTCTTTGCAAGACTCTTGATGAAGCCCCCAACTGACTGGACGGGCTTTGCCTTCTCCACTGTGACGCTGCAAATTGTAACGATCGCAGTTCCGGCAATCATGATGGCCCTGATATTGACGCGCAGCCCGGGCAAGAGCTTAATGCTAACCGTTCCGAAGTTAAGCTATCTGCCGGCTGCTGTTCTCTTGGCGCTACTACTTCACCCAGCGTATATATGGCTTGGCCAAGGCATCATCCAACTTTATCCGATCAGCGCTGGGACCGTCGCTTCACTAGCTCCATTTGAAAAAATCATCACCACGACTCCCTTGATGTACATCATCTTGGTAATGGCGTTGACACCTGCGATCTGTGAAGAGTTGGCGTTTCGCGGCTTCATCATGTCGGGACTCCGGCATTCCGGACACAAGTGGTTCGCGATCGTCATCAGTAGTTTCCTGTTCGGAATAACGCACGGTTTGCTGCAGCAATCAATTTCAGCTGGAATACTTGGCATGGTGATCGGTTATCTCGCTGTTCAAACCGGCAGCATATTTCCGACGATACTATTCCACTTTACGGCAAACGCCACATCGATGATCCTCACTCGGTTGAACACGACCATCGTCGGACAGCACGAACCGCTGGGTTGGATATTCACTGCACTCGGTACAGAAGGCGGCGTGATCTATCACGGGGAAATCGCCGTCGTCGGTGCCGTATTAGGCATCGGCGTGCTCTATTGGCTGCAGCGACAACCGTACGAACAGTACCAAGAAGAGATCTTGCAAGAAGCTGTAGACAGAGCAGCTCCGGTGCCCGCCTAGGCCACTTCACAACCATCGATGAAAACTGCCGCAGGTTGCGTCTTGCTGTTTAACACATAGTCGACTGGATCGCGGGTCTCGCTTGGACAGACCATCACAACCAAGTCCGCGCGTTTGTCGACCTGCAAACTTCCACGATCTTGCTGGAGTCCCAGCGATTCTGCTCCCCGGATCGTCGCCATCTCGAGCACATCGGAATTTGAAATGCCCTCGTGCGTCTGTACCACAAACCGCATTTCATTCAGCAGACATAAATCCGGATTTGAAGCTCGTGAGTCGGTACCAAGCACAACGCGCACGCCGCGTTCGAGGGCGTCGGCGAGCGGATATCGGTCGTGGCCAAAATAGTGATGAGTTCTCGGACAGTACACCAACGACATCGTTTCGCGGTTAGCCGCAATGAAGTCTAGTTCCTCGGAGTCGAGGTAGTTGCCATGAACGACGAGACTCCGCCAAGCGGCCCGCAGTTTCGATAGATAAAACAGCGGCCGAGTTCCTGGTCGAAAAACACCCTGCGGCCAAGCCCCCACTGCGGCGAGCATTTGTTGCATCGCTCCGCCTTGCTCGTCCAATAACTGCAATTCCTCACGCGATTCGGCGAGATGCATCGCAACTGGGAAATGTTCCCTGTGACTCATCTGACAAATTTCGGTCAGCAAGTCCGGGTGCACCGTGTAGGGAGCGTGTGGACTGATCGCAGCAAGCGCGTTTGACGCTGCATTCAAATGCCGCTCCGCCAAACCAAGCAGCGACTCGACTCGCTCTGGCGCCAACCCAATCAACTCGCGGAATGCGATAACATGAGGAGAATCCGGCACGGAAATCTCGACATCGTAGGTCGCGATCTCACCAACGGTAGTCGTTCCGGCTCGCAAACTCTCACGCAATCCGTTCTGCACCGCTGCGATTGTGCGTTCGGCGACCGTGGATTCGTCGTGAGAGCGACGCCATTGGATAACACTCCGAATCCAATCGGGAAACGGCATAGAGCCTTCTCCAAGCGGCGTTTCGAGGTCGCTGAATTCGAGGTGAGTATGAGTATTGATCAGCCCGGGAAGAATAATCGCGTTACCGAAGTCGTGGTCCGCCCTTCCCTGCCACGAACTTTCGATTCGTGTAATGCGACCATTTTCAACATGAATCGCCCCGCCCTCAATGACAGGGCCGACAACCGGGACGATGAATTTTGCAGCAATGATCATGACGACATCATGGTTCAATCTGAAAGTTAGAGCAATCCGTCAGCCGACTCTGTCCCAAGGAAGAGGAAACCGCTGCACGATCGTCTCGATCGTGATTGGGCCGCCGACTACAAGTCGGAGCTACGACCTTGTTCGAGAATTAATTGAGCGACTTCGGCGGCAGCGGTGTCGCGCGTTCGTGGCATCAACCGGCACTCGCTGAGACTGCGAAACCAGGTTTCCTGGCGGCGAGCGAATTGATGGGTGCGCGCCTTTACGGCATCGATTGTTGCTGGCAGATCGCGAATGCCAGCGAGATGGTCGAAAGCTTCCTGGTAGCCGACAGCTTGCATTGCGGTGCGGCCGAGTTCGCCGTATTTATCGAGCAGCGATTGAGCTTCCTCTATTAAACCGGCCTCAAACATCGAATCGACTCGTTCGTCAATTCGCATGTGCAACTCGGGTCGAGGCCAACTGAGCACAAAGACCCGACAGCGTTCCGGCGTGCGACCTTCGTCGAACTGCATCTGAAAATGACTGATCGGTGTTCCCGTCGCCCGATGAACTTCCAGTGCTCGAATGATGCGACGCTTATCGTTGGGGTGCAACTTATCGGCGGACAAAGGATCGACGAACGCAAGGCGTTGATGAAGTGCCTCGATCCCGACCTCTGCGACCTCCTTCTCGACCTCCTCACGAAACGCCCAATCCGCCGGTGGTCCCTCGAACAATCCCCGCAACATCGCTTTGAGGTACAAAGAAGTACCGCCAACAACCAACGGCAACTTTCCTCGCGATACGATGTCCTCGATGATCGAGTGAACCCTACGGAGGTAGTCCGAAACACTGAACTCGTCCACTGGGTCGAGGATATCAATCATGTGATGAACCACGGCAGCTCGCTGTTCGAGCGTTGGCTTCGCCGTGCCAATATCCATCTCCCGATATATCGCCATTGAGTCGAGCGAGATGATTTCGGCGTTCAGCTTTTCCGCCAACTCAACGCCAACGGCTGTTTTGCCACTGGCGGTCGCACCAGTCAGATACCAACAATCCAAAGCTGGTTGAGTTGGTAAGATCAGTTTATGAGTGCTCATTCGCGGTGTTTCTATCCCAACGACGATTGTCAGCGTTGCTGATTGTGTCTACGATAAGTTATTTTACTAAACAATAGAATTCCGGACAGAGGCCCCCTGTGTCTGAACAAGATGTCCCCTTAAGCGGTTGGGTATTGGCCCAATTGATGGCTGTGATAGAAGACCGCAAGGCTAATCCTCCGGAGCGTTC
>JBLHLE010000754.1:0-4548 GCA_047620805.1 Pirellulaceae bacterium | reverse complement strand
AACGGAGGAATGCACGACCGACTGACAGTTGAGGCCTGGAATTATTGGTACGTCTGCGTCCCTGTAGTCGTCATTGGTGCACCTTTAGGCGCATGGTTCATTAGCGACCGAACTCGACACTTCATCGCAGGATTTCTCTATTTGTCGACCTTGGCACAATTTCTAGCCGCGCTGCTCATCATTCCGCAGACCCTATCATTAGGATTGTTTAGCGTCGGAACGATCAGTATAGGAGGTCTCCTTTTTATGTGCATGGCATTCGCTGGAAGTCAGCTACCGCCGCCGATATGTGCGGAGCGCGGCGAACGGGAACGAGAACCGTGACCCGTCGAATCATGCAGGTCCGCGGATGATGGAAGTTCGCGTCGGTAACTCTCAGTCGCTTTACTACATCTGGCAACTGTGGCTGTCCAATCTTCTTTCGCCTGTCGCTGTAGTCCCATTTCTTAGCGGCGAGCGTTCGGTGCCAGCGAAGGATTGTGTCAGGCGTGAACAGCGTACCAACTTCGTCTAGTATTTTACGACCGAGCACCTTGCCTTTGACTGCCAGTAGCTGAGCTCGCCAGAGCTCTGGCCGATCCGCACACCAGCGCTACATCGAGGGACTCCGGAAGTCGGGCGACGTCTGCTACGATCGTATTCGTAACCCGACGCGTCGGCGCGGAAGCCTAGCTGAGAATCTGCTGCACGACGTTGCCGTGAACATCGGTCAGCCGATAGTCTCGGCCGCCGTAGCGGTAGGTGAGTCGTTCGTGGTCGAGTCCCATGAGGTGCAAGATGGTGGCGTGCAGGTCGTGAACGTGAACTTTGTCTTCAGTGGCGTGCCAGCCAAATTCGTCGGTGGCTCCGTGTACCATTCCACCGCGAACGCCGCCGCCAGCCATCCACATCGTGAAGCCGAACGGATGATGTTCCCGGCCGTTGTTATTTTCCGCCGTTGGCGACCTGCCAAACTCGCCGCCCCACAGAACCAGCGTGTCGTCGAGCATGCCGCGGGACTTCAGGTCGGTTAGCAGCGCGGCGATAGGCTGATCTACCGCTCGACAGCGTTTTGTAAGATTCTCCTTAAGACCACTATGCTGATCCCAAGCATTGTTTGCCGGCGCGTCAAACAGTTGCACGAATCGGACGCCGCGTTCGACGAGTCGCCGGGCCAGTAGACATTGTCTCCCAAACAGTTCCGTTTCAGGTTTGTCGGTGCCATACAACTTTTGCATCGTCTGGCTCTCGCGGGAAATATCGAATGCTTCGGGCGCTTCGCGCTGCATGCGAAACGCCAACTCAAAAGACGCAATGCGGGCATCGAGTTGGCTGTTGATTTCGCGGTCCCGTCGGTGGATTTCATTGAGCTTGCGGAGGGCGTCGAGCTTCGAGCGCTGGTGGTCGCGTGAACCGGCGACATCTCCGACATTGGCGATCGGGTTCTGTAGGTCGCGAACGAGAGTCCCTTGATAGGCACTGGGCAGAAAGCTGGATGCCCAAAGTTGAGCGCCCTGAAACACGGCGGCAGGACTGACGACAACGAAGCCAGGGAGATTTTGATTCTGAGTTCCCAGCCCGTAAGTTAGCCACGATCCCATGCTGGGACGCGAAAACGCCTGCTCACCTGTGCACATCTGCAAAGCGGCACCGGAGTGATTGATGTTATCGGCCAGCATCGAGCGGATGACACAGACGTCGTCGATGCGCGAGGCCAGTCCCGGTAATAACTCGCTGACTTCGATCCCCGCTTGCCCGTGTTTTGTGAACTTCCACGGTGATGCCAGCAAGTTGCCCGTCTTGGTTCGTTCCAACTTTGGTTTCTCAAACGGCAGCGGCTGGCCGTTGTCTTTCGCCAAGCGAGGCTTGGGGTCGAGCAGATCGACATGCGATGGTCCGCCGGGCATGTACAGAAAAATCACCCGTTTGGCGCGCGGTGGATGATGTGCAGGCCTGACTGCGTAGGGGTTCGTTACGCGGTCGGCAGCAGCATCATCGGCGGCCGATTCGCTGGCCAGCAAATCGGCCAGAGCCAACGCTCCAAATCCAGTGCCCGCTCGGGAAAGCAGCTCGCGTCGCGAGAGTGAAGTATTGTTGAACATGAACGGAATCTCATATAGCGCGGAGTATCAATCGATATAAACGAATTCGTTGCTGCACAGCAACACATGTGCCAGGTCAGCCCAATTCGCGTTCGTTTGAGAGGGGTCGTGGTGAGCGACAATTTGAATCGCTATCTTCAATTCTTCGGCCGTCGGTGGGCGGCTGAACAGCAGTTGATAAGCTCGTTCAATCCTCGCAGTATCGGCATCGGGGACATCGTTCTTCACCTCGCCAATAATCCGCTGTCCCAAGTGTTGAGCTTGATCGATTACGAAGTGATTGTTGAGTAAGAACAAGGCCTGCGTCGCGACGGTGCTGACCGTTCTCGCTTCAACGGACGCGTCGGGATTGGCCGCGTCGAACAGGATAGAATAATTTCCGCGATCCCAGCGGGCCGTTTGAATGTACAGTGATCGCCGCGGTACGGCCACGTCACCCTGTGCTGGTCCACCTGCCTTTGGATCGAGCCGCCCCGAGACGAACAGCATTGCATCGCGGATTGCTTCGGCCTCGAGTCGGCGAGGGGCGAATCGGCCCAGCCAGCGATTATCGGGATCTTGGTCGTATTGCTGCCGTGATGTATGGCTGCTCTGTCCGTATGTGGCCGAGAGCATAATTCGCCGATGCAGTTTCTTCAACGACCAGCCGTCTTCCACGAAGCGGGCGGCGAGCCAATCGAGCAACTGTGGATGGGACGGCGGTTCTGACAACAGCCCAAAATTATTCGGCGTGCGAACCAGTCCCTCACCGAAATGCCATTTCCATACGCGATTCACAATCACGCGTGCCGTCATGGGATTCTCGCGGGAGCTGACCCATGCGGCCAATTCGCGGCGACCGCTACCGGTGGCGATTTTTGGTTGACTTTCGCCGGCGAGGAATGTGGGCATCCGTCGCGACACAACGGGGCCCAGTTTCGTGTAACTGCCGCGAATGTGAATCGGGACATCCTGGATACCGGGAAACAGTCCGCCGGGGACGCCTCCTTCACTGACCGCCAGTGCCGACGTCGGTTCGGACAGCAGTTCCTGCTGGACGCGATCGCGCTCTGCGACCAGTGCGACGCGGGCCGGATCATCGGCAGGTGGTTTCGGCGTCGCCTTATCCAATTCGGCGAGCTTCGCATTGAACTCACCGATTTGTTTTACTTGTTGATTCCGTTTTTCAATTACCTCCGGTGACACGAGCTGCCGACGTTGAAGCGTGATCTCGCCCCCTTTGGTGCCGAGCTCTTTTAGCATTCGCGTGCTGTAAAAGATGCCCGCCAACGCGTAGTAGTCCGCCTGCGAAACGGGGTCGAATTTGTGGTTGTGACATCGTGCGCATCCGAGCGTGAGTCCGAGGAATGCCTTTCCAATGGTATCGATCTGATCGTCGACCATGTCGCTGACCATCTTCTCTTTGTCTGCGTCGCCCCGATCCCAGGCTCCGTTGACGAGAAAAGTAGTTGCGATCAATCCATCGGCATAGGGCTGTTTGCCGTCGGGAGCGGGGAGCAGATCGCCAGCGATTTGGTGCGTGATGAATTGATCGAAAGGGAGGTCGCGGTTGAGGGATTCAACAACCCAATCACGATACATCCATGCCTCCAGCGGTTCACAAACTGGATTTCGAGCTTTGGCATCGGCATCGTGGTAGTCGGCGTAACGGACCACATCGAGCCAGTGCCTGGCCCAACGTTGACCGTAAGCGGGAGACTCTAGCAGGCGGTCGACCACACGTTCAAACGCTCCGTCTGAATTATCGGCCACGAAGGCATTTAGTTCTTCCGGCGCGGGAGGTAGGCCAGTCAGATCGAAGGTCGCGCGTCGCAACCACCTTCTGCGATCGGCGGCTGGCGACGGCGTCAGCTTGTGAGCTGTCAACTGCGCCAGGATAAATTGATCTATCGCGCCAAGGGACCACTCGCCAAGGGACCACTCGCCGATTTTCGCCGCTGGCGGTGTCGAGTCTTTCACTGGCTGAAAGGACCACCAGTCGCGCTGAGTGGGAGTCACCTTGAATTCGATGGAGGCTGCGCCAGCGGTGAGCGGCGGCGATGTCGCTGGCCACGGCGCGCCCATTGCGACCCATTTTTTGAGTCGGGCAATGTCCGCTTCGGTCAGTTTCTGTTTCGGCGGCATCTTCCGCTGGCCAAGGTGTTCGACTGCGCGAATCAATAGGCTGTCGTCAGGTTTACTCGGCACGATAGCTGGTCCCGTCTCGCCTCCTTTGAGGAGCATTTCGCGCGAACTGAGCTGCAGTTCGCCTTCCTGTTTCTTGTCGCCATGACATTTGAAACAATGTTGGACCAAAAGCGGGCGAATCTGTTTCTCAAAGAACTCGTTGCCTGCGGACTCCGTTTCATCGGCGCAAAGGCATTGAATGTTGCCGAGGGCAAACAGCGACGCTAGGGTCAGGGCGAGCGTTTTCCAGACTGGGAATTTCGGAGTAATGTGACTTCCCTCCGAAGTGGTTCGACGTCCG
>JBLHLE010000753.1:0-4551 GCA_047620805.1 Pirellulaceae bacterium | reverse complement strand
CGATGGTCCACGACAAATTCCCCGAGCTGCTCGACGGCATCAAGGGTCTGTCGGAAGAGACCACTACTGGCGTTCACCGGCTCGTCCAAATGTTCCAGAAAGGCGAGCTGAAAGTACCGGCAATTAATGTGAATGATTCGGTTACCAAGAGCAAATTCGACAACCTCTACGGTTGCCGTGAATCGCTCGTCGACGGAATCAAGCGAGCCACCGACGTCATGGTCGCTGGCAAAGTTGCTGTCGTCTGCGGATACGGCGATGTTGGTAAAGGTTGTGCTCAGTCGCTGCAACGCTACGGAGCACGCGTTTTGATTACCGAAATTGATCCCATTAACGCCTTGCAAGCGGCGATGGAAGGTTTCCAAGTTGTCACCATGGAAGACGCTGCCTCCATTGGCAACATCTTCGTGACAACCACTGGAAACCGTGACATCATCACAGGCGAGCACCTGTCGGTGATGGCCAACGACGCCATCGTTTGCAACATCGGTCACTTCGATCTTGAAATCGACTACCAATGGCTGACGGGTCAAGTTGACGCTGGCAAAGTCGCCCACGAGAACATCAAGCCGCTCGTCGACCGCTTTACGTTCGACCATGGCCGCTCGATCATCGTGCTCGCCGAAGGCCGCTTGGTTAACCTCGGTTGCGCTACTGGCCACCCTTCATTTGTTATGTCGAACTCCTTCACCAACCAAGTGCTCGCTCAATTGGAGCTGTGGACAGACGGCGAGAAATACCCATTGGGCGTCCACACGCTACCCAAGAAACTCGACGAAGAAGTAGCTCGATTACACCTCGACCAAATCGGTGCCAAATTGACCGTGCTGACTGAAAAGCAAGCGGAATACTACGGTTTCCCGATTGATGGCCCCTACAAGCCAGACCACTATCGCTACTAAATCGCTGCGACGAGTTAACTAGCGATAAATTGATGATCCTCCATGCCGAATCGTTGCTTGCACGGCTAGCACGATTCGGCTTTTTCTTTGTTAAACCCGGATTATTCATGAAGATCGCAGTAGATTGCTCATGAATAATCCCGGTTAAATCAAAGTCCCCCATTCGAACTGCAGAGAGTCCCAACATGCCGGAAATTTCAGCGTTTCGTGGAGTCCGCTACGATCTTGGTCACGTCGGGGCGTTGAGCGAAGTGGTCGCTCCACCCTACGATGTCATTGCTCCCGAACTGCATGACGAGCTCTACAAAAAGCATCCCGCAAACTGCATCCGGCTGATACTCAATCGCGAGGAGCCTGGGGACGACGACTACAACAATCGCTACTCGCGAGCTGCTCGGTTTCTAAAGAATTGGCGAAACGAAGGAGTAATGCAAACTGAGCCGGACCCTGCAGTTTACGTTTACCATCAGATCTTTACTTACGGTGGTCAAGAATTCACGCGACGAGGATTCATGGCCCGCATCAAGCTCGTGCCATTCGGGGAAGGGAATATCTTTCCGCATGAAGAAACACACTCGGCCGCCAAAGCCGACCGACTATTGCTGACTAAAGCCTGCAAGGCAAATCTCAGTCCAATCTTTGGGATCTACCCCGACGAGATCAATGAAGTTCAAGATATCCTGGAAAATGCCATCGCCGACACGACACCGACCGAGGCGACAGACCACCTTGGAGTTGTCCACCGATTGTGGCCAGTAACCGACGTTAAGGCTATCACCGAAGCGGAAGGCGCTGTCGGCACCAAGCCACTGTACATTGCGGACGGACATCATCGCTACGAAACTGCCTGCAACTACCGCGATGAACTGATTGCCGCGAATAAAATGGGGCCAGATGACCCAGCGAACTACGTCCTGGGCATGTGCGTTAGTATCAACGATCCAGGTATGATTGTCCTGCCAACTCACCGCTTGTTCCGAGGCATGGAACTCGTTTCGTCGAATGTCTTGGTGGAGAAACTCTCCGACTACTTCGATACTCGAATTGCCGGAGAAGGGGCGGACCTGGGTACAATGATCTGGGAATCGATCGAAGTGGAGGACAGCCAAGGCACCCTGGGACTCTACTGCGGAGATGACCAACGCTGGGTCGTCGCCAAGATCAACGCTGCCGGACGAGCCAAAATGGCTGAACTTGCGCCCGATCAAAGCATCTTTTGGCAGGAACTGGGTGTCAGCATCCTGCACCGATTGATCATGGATACTCTGCTTGAAGCGCGAGATCTGCCCGAATGTAATTATGTACATTCGATTGACGAAGTCGTCGATGCGATCTGCGAAGGCGATCCTGAGAACGATGACGACGACTATCCATTCGCTGCACTCGTGATGCCCGCAACGCTAGATCACATTCAAGCGATCGGCGAAAACGGCGAACGAATGCCTGCCAAGAGTACGTACTTCTACCCAAAGCTTCTCAGCGGCATGGTAGTGAATTGTCACGACGTGTAGTCCTAGCAAGACGCCACCTAATCTACCTTGCCCTCCTCGTTTCACGTGAAACTCGAATTGTTATTTCTTGCCCTCTAGGAATTAACGGGGCGTGGTTATACAGTCCCACCAAACCACCCGGTTTCACGTGAAACCCGTCTAGCGCCCCGTCGTCTACCGCTGCGCGAAGCGGAAGCCACGTTGCACGCGAATGTGTCCAATTGGTTTCAGGGGTCGCATCATCTGAAGACTGCCAGTGTTTGAGGACCGGCAGTGTTTGAAGACTGGCAGTGTTTGAAGTCGACAGGGTGCATGTCAGGGATTGTAGCCTTTAGGCGGCTTGTCGTGCGGGTACGGAGCGTCGGCGGTAGGTTTGGCCGGGTCGGTTTGTCAGTAGACGCACCAATCGGTCGTAATCGCTCAGCGATGACGATCGAATCTGAAGAATTGCCTCGGCACCCGCAGGGTTGTTCCAGAACATTTCGGTGGCCTGCAATTCGGTAGTTCATTTCCTTCACGGCCGATTCCATCCATGCACTCGTAGTCGGGAGACCAGCTTTGTGGTACTCCTCGTACTCATGACGATCGACGCTCGCTTGAACGAGCGAGTCTCGGCATTGAGGACGATCATCTGCCGTTTAAATCCTGGTGTGGATTCTCTCGAATCCAGTCCGAGTGCTTCACGCTGAGGGAAAAAAAGACCGTCGACATCGACGGCAATAAGGGACCACTTCGATCAGCTCGGCAGGACCGTCCATCGAATGAACTTCTCGCTTGTTTTTCTCGACACGGCAAGAGCGTCCACAAGCGGGACAATCGCATTCGGCATGTTGCTCGGCCGCCACCTCGCTGGTCCGACCCGCCTGAACCAGGCGGCTCAGTCGCTGGCCAACTTCGTGGGCGGGGATTTCGATTTGGTCGTAGTGCGGTGTCCTCGGCCCCTGCTCGACAGCCTGGATTTGGCAGGCAACGCCCGCTGCCTGTTTGAGAATTTCAGCAAGTTTTTTCTCTAGTTCTGCTTGTTTCGCGTCCATGCGATTCTCCCTGAGATCTAGCCAACCAAACGTAACTCGCCCAGTTCAACCCAGGAACTCCAAAATCTCCTATTGACGTTTTCCGATAGCTCAAGAGGCCTGCAATTCCTGACATGCACCCAAGTCGACACGCTATCGCTATTCTCTATTTCGGATTTGCGCAGTTGTGGCTACAATTCCTGCCCGCCCTTGTGGCGTGGTTACCAACAAGGAGGCCTCGAGTGGCCCGGATCCTGTGCGTTGCAAATCAGAAGGGCGGAGTCGGAAAAACGACAACCGCGATCAATCTAGCTGTGGCGATTGCCAAAGCTGGCTATCGCACGTTGTTGATCGATCTCGATCCACAGTGCAATGCAACTTCGGGACTTGGTCACAAAGCAACGGAGCGACATCCCTTGGTTGAACGGAAGCCTCTATTCGAGTCAATCTTTGATTGCTCGACCGAGGGGCTGTCGTTGTTGCCTGGCAGTCGAAGCTTCCAAGACATAGAGGTGCTAGCAAGCGGTGAGCAAAGTGCTATTTTGCGACAGCATCTCGGGAGCGGAGTCAACGCGTTTGATTATGTTCTGATTGATTGCCCCCCCTCATTGGGTAGCTTGACTCAAGAGGCGTTGATTGCGTCCAACGAAGTGTTGATGCCGATCCAATGTGAGTATTTCGCAATGGAGGGTTTGACTCAGATGATCCAGGTTATCAGGCAGGTCATTCAGCAAAAGAAGGTGGAATTGGAATTCGCGGGCATCCTGTTAACGATGCACGATCCGACGTTGGAATTGACTCATGAAGTCGACGAAGAAGTTCGCGAGTTTTTTGGCGAGATTGTTTTTGACACGGTCATCCCGCGGGATGTTTCGGTATCAGAGGCCCCAAGCCATGGTAAATCTGTACTTGATTACGCTCCGAGGTCGGCAGGAAGCCGGGCTTACGCGGAGCTTTGCATGGAGGTGATAGGTCGTGAGTAAACCAAAACGATTGGGCCAAGGACTGGCAGCATTGTTGGGCACACCGCTGGAAGAAGAGGCGGTCAGTGTCAGCAATCCCGCAACGTACTCGGCAATTGATTCAGCTGCAGACCCGACGGATCGTCTCCTGCAATTGAATGTCTATGAGATCGACGACAATCCA
>JBLHLE010000752.1:0-4551 GCA_047620805.1 Pirellulaceae bacterium | reverse complement strand
CAAGTTCACTTCCTCAGTGAAACCCTGAAAATAACCCAATTCGTGGAATAGCTCCGTGGGCACGACAAGTACTTTCTCCGTGTCGACGAGTGACATTCTTCGTTTCCTTCCTACGTGATTGCCATTATCCGGTCCATCCACTCGGCGGCGAGCTCGGACATTATTTCGGAGTGGTCAATATACGAGGTAATTGAGCATTTGACGAGCACGCTGAATCGTAGCTTGAATTATCTAAAGTGCCGTTGCCAGCCAGCGATGATCGTCGTAACAATCACTGCCCGTTGCCGAGGATTCTACTGAGCGACCGTCCAATTTACGGGGCGGGACCCAAGAAATTGCCGCTGGCAACGAATTTGAGTTCACCAAGACGTCAAAAACGTCGGATCGACTTTTAGCCTTACTACCAAGGAATATCCATGGCCAGCCACGAAATTGACTACGAAATCCTAGGAAATGAAATGCAAATCGTTGAGATCGAACTCGATCCCCACGAGACAGTAATCGCCGAAGCAGGGGCGATGAATTATATGGACGACGGGATTTCCTTCGAGGCCAAAATGGGTGATGGTTCGCAACCCGACCAGGGGTTTTTTGGCAAGCTGATGGGCGCCGGTAAGCGCGTACTGACAGGCGAGTCGATCTTCATGACGCACTTTACCAACGTCGGACAAGGAAAGAAAAGGGTCGCCTTTGCCGCACCTTATCCAGGCAAGATCATGCCTATCGACTTGTCGAAACTCGGCGGCGGTATCACATGTCAGAAGGACGCGTTCCTTTGCGCTGCGCACGGCACCGAAGTCGGTATCGCTTTCAATAGGAAGCTAGGCGCTGGATTCTTTGGCGGCGAAGGGTTTATTTTGCAATCGATCAAAGGCGACGGAATGGCATTTATCCACGCTTGCGGAACGATTGTCCGCAAGGAACTACGCGGCGAAACACTGTTCGTCGACACGGGCTGCCTCGTCGCATTTACGCAGGGTGTTAGTTACGATATTACGCAGGCAGGCGGACTGAAGTCGATGTTCTTTGGCGGCGAAGGAATGTTCTTAGCCAAGATGAGTGGCACGGGCACGGTCTTGTTGCAGAGTCTGCCCTTCTCGCGTTTGGCCAATCGTATCATCGGCAGCGCCACCAATATTGGCGGCTCGAGCAAAGGCGAAGGCTCTATTTTGGGTGGCTTTGCCAACCTGATGGGTGATTAGCAAGAATTCCGACCCGCGGTCATCCCAGCCTGAGATCTTCTGCCAGAGATCTTCTGCCTGCAGAGATTTTTCGATACGCCTAAGATTATTCGCTACTCGGCGGCTGGTTATCGCAACGCGTCGCCAAATGCGTTTTGGAGGCTGTCCAGTGCTTGGCGGCCTTTGGCGCCGTCGACAATCACGTTGACTCGCACTTCGCTGGTGTTGATCATCTGAACATTGATGCCTTCGGTAGAGAGGGCTGCGAACATGCGGATGGCAACGCCGGTGTGACTGCGGAGTCCGACTCCGCTCACGGAGAGCTTAGCGACATCGTGGCAGCTGGTCACTTGCTTGCAAGCGAATTTTTTAGCGAGAGATTCCGCGACTTGAACGCTTTTGTCGAGTTCCGTTTTCGGTACGGTGAACGAGAGGGTTGCGGAGCCTTGAGTGCCATGAAAACTTTGGACGATCATATCGACAAATATTCCCGCTGCCGCGACTTGTTCGAATACTTGGGCTGCCACGCCGGGCGTGTCGGGCACTCCGCTAATCGTCACGCGAGCTTGCAACTCGTCGAGGTCGATGCGGTCGATGATCAGTTGTTCCATGTCCTCGCCGCGCAAGCCGGTGACAACATCGGCGGCGTCTGCCTTTGAGGGCGCGAACGGAGTATCCTCGGAGATGGATAGTGGTTCCTTGTCGAGGTCAAAGGTTTGATGAACGGCCCGCAGAGCCGCTTGCGCTTTATCTCGTTCGACGAGAACGGAGATCTTGATTTCGCTGGTGGTGATCATGTGGATGTTTATTCCAGCCGTTGCTAAGGCAGAGAACATCTTGTCGGCGACACCGGTTTGGTCGGCCATGCCGACGCCTACGACCGAGATCTTGGAAACATTGTCGTCGTGCTGGATCGATTCCGCGCCAATTTCACTCGCCGATTGGTTCAACGCTTGGAGCGTGACGTCGAGTTCATTGCGGGGGACGGTAAAAGAGATATCGGCTTTGCCATTTTCGCCAACGTTTTGCACGATCATGTCGACCGTTATGTTCCGCGCAGCGATTTCCGCGAAGATCTCCAAGCTTACGCCGGGCCTATCGGGTACGCCAAGGACTGATACGCGGGCTTCGTCTTTGGTCATTGCCGCCCCGCATACTGCGGAAGTCTCCGATTCGGAGGCGACGACGATGAACGATCCCGGACCATCGCTAAAGCTACTGCGGACGTGGATCGGTACGTTGTATTTTTTCGCGAATTCGATTGAGCGGTTGTGCATCACACTCGCGCCGAGACTAGCCAACTCGAGCATCTCGTCGTAACTGATGCGTTTGACGCGACGAGCTTCCGGTAGCAATCGCGGATCGGTAGTGTAGATACCATCGACGTCGGTGTAGATTTCGCACGCTTGAGCACCCAGTACGGCCGCCAACGCCACAGCCGTCGTATCACTGCCACCGCGACCGAGTGTAGTGATGTTGAAGTCTTCATCGATGCCTTGAAATCCGGCTGCGATGACAATGTTGCCATCGTCCAGAAGTTTCTGCATCCGTTCGGTGGAAATCGAACGGATTCTGGCTTTGGTGTGAATGCTGTCCGTCTTGATTCCAATTTGAGCGCCGGTGAGACTGACGCCTTTGTAACCAAGCGAGTCGATTGCCATGGCCATTAATGCGACACTGACCTGCTCACCAGTCGACAGCAACATGTCCATCTCGCGGGCTGGCGGTTTGTCGTTGATTTCACCAGCCAAGCTAACCAGCAAGTCTGTGTTCTTGCCCATGGCGCTAACGACCATAACGACTTGGTGGCCCTGTTGTTGAGTTCGAATAGCCTTCCGAGCCGCCGAGAGAATTTTTTCAGTATCCGCGACACTCGTTCCACCAAACTTTTGAACAATAATTGACATCGTAGCTCTTCCTGTGGAAGCAAAGAGTTGAGTAGTTTCTGGCGTTCCGCTGCACTGTTGGCTATTGCAAGAAGAAACCCATTAATTTCCATCCTTCGTCGAACGCATGACTGGACTGACCCGCCGCAACTTCGTCGTAGGTGCTCAGCTCGTCTGCTTCGACTCCTGTTCCGGCGATCGCCCAAGGGACGAATCCATGGCTGTGTGTTTTGGTCCGCAATGGCGTTGGATGATCCGGCGAAACGAGAATCCGATAGTCGCCTTGATCCTGAAGCGCCGCCAACAATGGGCTCACGATCTGTTCGTCGATGGCTTCCAGGGCCTTAACTTTGGCTTCCAGGTCACCTTCGTGGGACGCCTCGTCAGTCGCTTCGACGTGAACGCAGATGATATCGGTGGAGGGAATCGCATCGATGGCGTATTGGCCCTTGGCTGCGTAATCGGTGTCGGTATATCCGGTCGCCCCCGGGACTTCGATTCGATCCCAGCCGATCAACGACGCGATGCCTCGCAACAGATCGACGGCGGTGATCATTTTACCTGTCTTGTGGTAGACGGATTGGAACGCCTCTAACTGCGGAGTTTTTCCGAGCCCCCACAGCCAGATGTTTGTGGCTGGCAGTTTACCTGCAGCAACCCGGGCGGCGTTGACTTCGTGGTCAGCGAACAATGAAACGCTCTCGCTCATCAATTCATTGAGGAAATCGCTGCCTGGACCGCGAGGGAAATCGTCGGCGACCGATTTATCCGTCAAATCGTGGGGCGGTGTAGAACGCGTTTCGTTGGTGAACGGAGGTTTTGTTTTTTCGCCACGGAAGAGCAATAAATTGCGATAGCTGACGCCGGCGACGAATTCGAGATAATCTGTGCCGAGCTTCTCTTGGGCAGCGGCTAGCAGCAGTTTGGCGTCGTCGGTGGAAATGTGGTCCGCAGTGAAGTCGTTCATGATCTGGTCTTGGATCGTCACCAGATTGCAGCGGATGGCCCAGTCGTTAGGGCCCAACTCGATCCCTTGGGCGGCTGCTTCCAGCGGAGCCCGACCGGAGAAATGCCGGATGGGATCGTATCCCAATAAACTCATATTCGCGACGGCCGATCCGGCGGGCAGGTGAGCCGGGACATTATTCGATCGACCGACGATGCCCGCCGCGGCTATAGCGTCCATCGCCGGCGTGTTGGCCGCTTGCATGGGAGTCTTGCCACCCAGAGATTCCTGGGGTTCGTCGGCACAGCCATCGGGGATCACTATGGCGTATTTCATCAGCAGGTCGCATCCAACGGTGGAGGGTAGGGCAGGTAGTTACGTCGAGCATTCGGCGATAAACAAGCTACTTAGATTATCAACTTCTTCTATTTTTCGACAGGCCCTGAGGACGTGAGACGCCTGGGAAACAGTGTTTGTTTGGGGTGCCCAGGAATTTTACCCATTCGATCGCGAACTTCAGAGTTCAACTCCCAGCTCG
>JBLHLE010000751.1:0-4554 GCA_047620805.1 Pirellulaceae bacterium | reverse complement strand
CGAGACTTGCCCGCAGCCCAACGGCGGAAACTCGACGATCTCGGCAAATTCGACGCGTTCTTTCTGCCGCCCCCGCCGTCCCGCGGTTTGGTATTCAAAGTCTATTCCCGCGGCTTAATACGCGATGATCGCGGAACGCTGCAGATCTATAAGACCGATGTTGCCCGCAGCGGTGAAGCCGGTCGTGATCATTTGTGGTTAACTGAGTCGGAAGCCAAATCGCTCGTGCCGGTTGAACTCGAAGTCGGCATTCCCAAAAAGGTCGCTAGTCCTATCGTCGCTCGCATCTGCCGCCGTTACCTAATCGACCTCGTGCGGGTCGGCGGAAATGGCGGGCCTCGGCAACCGAAAGACGTTCTGGATCAGCAGCTGCAAGTGATCGTCGCATCGGTGACTGCCAAGGAGATACGATTGCGACTCGACGGTTCCGCGCGAATGGCCACACACGATGTTGGTAGCGGAGCGCGTAAGGACGAAGCAAAGGTCGACGAATTTCAGTTATTAGGCGATGCAATTTACGACCGCTCTAAGAGTCAATTCACAAGCTTCACTCTGCTCGCCTTCTCCGAAACGGGTCACTATGACGAGATCCACAAAAAGGTCTTGCCGCTCGGCATCGCATTCGAGCTTTCAACTGCTGCAACTCCAGCCAACCTTGCTCCACCCTCTTCGTACGCAGACGGCTATTTCAAGGTGCCGAAAGAATAACTTAGCTCGATTCAAAGTTCGTCAACAGGTCCAGCCGGGACGATGTGTCCGCACTTTACGTGTTCCGACGGCTCTGCGTCCCGGCTTCGCCCGACTTACTTAAACGATACGGAAAATGGAATGCGACACGCCGTGGGGCGGGAAACTCGCCGACATGCCCGCGTGGTCGGTCAAGACGAGTCGACCGGCTCACGAAGCTGTTCTGGCTGACATCGATCAGGATAGCGATCTCGACCTGGCCGTCGGCTGCCAGGATCAAGCTCACATCTACGAGAACCTGACCCCGAGAGCTACAGCGGCGAAAACTACAGCGGCGAAAACTACAGCGCCGGAAACGCCCAAACGGAAATGAGTCGCGTCGTCATAAGTCACGTCGAAATACGACATACCGACCACTTTAATTTTACTCTTTCTTATACGTGCGATCACGGCTCGGAGATCCGACGGCAATGTGCCGAGTTATCGAGTCGATGGTGATGGGTACGAGGTTGATTCCCTCGTTCAAGTCAGTTGCCTCCGACTGATACTCTTTGCCGTTGCACTGAATCGTTGCCACGTATGCTTTTTGCGGCGTCTGTACGAGCAGCGGGTCGTAGATGTAGCGTGGGAAGAGCGACGTCGGATCGGCGGTCGATTTTCCGATCAGTTGTTCGTATTTCTGACTGCCGAACACAGCGGTGTTTGGCTGCGACTCGATGGGGGGGAGCATCGGCGTGTCTGGTCCGTAGGAACCACCCTGAATGTCGGGGCACGGGGTCAACTGAGTGGGAGCTATCCGTCCGCCGATTGCCATGCTGTACTTTTTCCACAATGTGGCGGTGGTCAGGCCTTCGAGTAGGCCGTGATTCAGAGCGCCGTAGCTAACATTGAGGTAGCGTTTCTGTTCGCTGCCGAAGGGGACAGCGTTGGCCTGTTGGTCGTCGTGGTAGACTTGCTTGCCGTCGTAGACGAACTCGAATGGCTGAAACTTGCGAGTCCAATTGGAGTAGGGAGGAGCGCCGTACAGCCAGGGCCCTGTCGGGTCGGCTCCGAATATGATGGGCTGTGGATTCTCGTCTTTCATCGAGCCAAATTTGAGGCCGTCGACAGTCAGTTTGCCGCCCCAGGGATAGGGGACGACGAGTTTATGAATGCCGTTGATCGAACACTGTTTAATGCGGTGGATGCCGCGTGCGGGCAAAGCACAGCCGATGCGATAGCCGTCGATCGTCACGTTCTCGAGAGTCAAGTGACCGGGAATATGGTTTGCGCCGCCGATGCCATAGCTGTCGAAACCTCCCTTGGCTGGGTCGCGTCCGATGAACTTCGTTCTACGCAGAATTGTCAGACCGGGGGAATAGCCTAAGTCGTATCCTCGCCAGTTATTGACGAACTGGCAATCTTCGACGAGGTCCTGCTGATTGTGCATGGAAATAAATTCCGTGCGATCAATTCCCCGAATCCGCAGGCCGAAGGCGGACGACAGGCCAATATTGCGGGCCGCATGGAAGGGGACCGCGCTGGTATGGACGAATTTTCCGCCGCGGGCGAGAGCAGGATCTTTTAGATTCACCGCCAGGAAAACATCCAATTTCTCATACGGAGTTCCCTTCGTTGCCGGATTGTTTCGCTCTTGCGGACCGCCGTAGCTGATAATTCTGTTGTTGGCAACGAAGAAGGAAAACGCGCCGTAGCTATGTCCGATGGCCACGTTGTCCATGACATCGACACCGCCGCCCTGAAGCCAGAAGCCATGTCCGCCGTGACCGATGTTCAGCGGATGACCAGCGTAGCCTTTATCGGCGGGAATCGGCAGACCGTCATCGTCGCCGTCAGTCCCATCGGAGCGAACCGCTAGGTTGCCAGTGAAGCGACCGATTTCACTACCATTCTCAGTAAAAAAGTGTGAGCCGCGGACTCGATAACATACGTTGTTGTCTATCCAGCCATGGCCGCCGTGATTGACGATTCCGAGTTTCGGGCTGCCGACGACGGCACAGTTTCGCACGTGGAAGGGCGCTTGCTTGTAAGTCGCACCCCAGCGGATGTGGAAGTGAACTGCATAGCGGCCGATGGTGTTGGTATCGGTCCCCGCCACCAATTTCCCGTCTTTGACTTCGGGACTGGTGAGTGTGCCTTCGACGTTGGTGCGGCCCATTTCTTGGAACAGCGCCCCGTCGATCACGACATCGTAGGTATGCATAAACATGACGTGACCGCGGCGACTGACATCGTCCACTACTTCTGACTCAACTACGACGTTGCGGCTCAGGTTTGCGACTGGCACGGAACCGTCAAAACCGAAGATGCCGCCATGTTGGTAAGCGAGCGGTTTGTCGAGCGTCACGATCCGTCCATCGGCGGAGATCGATCGCACCTCGCGTAGTTCGTCCTGGTTCACTCCGACAGGCATTTCGCGTTCGGTCCACGGATCGATACTGGCGTTTCTCATCCGCTGTCGGTCGAGACCGGCCAGCAGCAGAGTATCGCCGACTTTCCAGCCCAACGGTGCTTTTTCAAATGCTACTTCGACATCTCCCTGTTTGGGGACAGCGGTGGGAATTATGTGGCTATCGATTCTGGCGCCGAAAACGTGCACCCGCCCGTGGCACAACAGTCCGCCACCGAGGTCGTAAGGGTCGCTTTGACGCTGCGCCGCATCGCGCTCGCCTCGATCACCGATGATCAGCCTCGCGACTTTGTCGGGACGGACGCGATCTCGTTCCGTACCGATTTCGATTGTGCTGCCCACGCTTCCGACCAGTGAGATGACCTTGAGGCCGGTGTCTTTCGTCGGGTCGAAGCGGAGAACGCCATCGACGCGGATCCAGTCTAATCGCTCGCTGTCGTATCGTCCGGCAACTGTTACGATCTTATCTTTGGGGATGACAACCCGCGCTCCCGCGACTGGCACGGACTTTTTGTCCCAGGTCGCCGCGTTGCCCCAAGGGCCGTTGGCGATGGCGACATGCGTTGCATTTTCGTCGGCGACTAGTTCGAACAGGGCCGAGTGTTCCTCTTGCCTGACTGGATCGCCGGGGTGAGCGTGTTGGTGATGATCAGCCGCCCATGCCCCACCACCTAACCCGTGCGCCACGGCAAGAATTAGCAGCGTCGCCATCACATTCAATCGGCTCAAAAGAATCGTCTTCATGTTTTCTTTCTCCAGGGGTGCAATCGTCGCGGACAAATCTCGGCCGATGCCGACGGCCAATTGTACCAAATGGACAAAGGGGGATTGTCATAATTCAAGGCCAGATTTCGCGGCGTACACGACGGTGGCAGAGGCGACCTACCTCGCTTTCTTCGCGGCTCGACAGCGGTCCAGGTCTCGCGGGTTTGGGGGGAATGGCAAGGACACGCCAGTCTTGGCCGTGTTCCCACGGGTTCTCAATTCAATCCTTTCTCTAGCACCAGTCCCAACACGAGCGAGACGCCCTTTTATACCCCACAAGTATCTGATATGACGTCGCATGATTTCTGCCACCTCGCCCTCGGCCGCCGTCGCCCGTTTGGGAGAGGTCGAGGCTCCGCCGAGGGAGAGGGTCTTAGAACTGAGAAAAACCCTTCCATTTTCCAGTTCAATTTCCGGCTGATCGTACCATTTTCGTAGTTTCATGACTCGTATTGATTGATGACGCCCACGATTATTTGAAAATACAGTCCTTGATAATTGAACTTGACCATTCGATCAACTCCGCGATTTCCAGCTGAACAGAATTCGCAGTTCGCCAATTCACCTCGGTCAATGAGCGTAGTTGCAGGCAGGCATCAAATCCCAGTGTAACTTGGCGTTGCAATAAGAGACTTTGTTGATTGATTTACCCTGAGATGCGATTCTAGGACCCTCTCCCGAAGCGGAGCTTC
>JBLHLE010000750.1:0-4563 GCA_047620805.1 Pirellulaceae bacterium | reverse complement strand
GAGAAGGTGGCGAAGTCGGCGCCGGCCTACAGCTGTTCTCCAACGCCGTGGAGTTCTTCGCCTAGTCGGGTTCTTCGCCTAGTCGGGTTCTTCGCCTAGTCGCCTTTGTGCTTCGCAAGATTGCGTCTCATTTCGTGAGTCACCTCCCCCACTCAGATCGCTTGAGGGCTGCCGCGACCGTCCGAGCGGTTCGGAGTTTCGGTCAGGTAACCGCTGCCGAAAGTTACCGAGCGCTACGAGACTCTCCGTTCCGCTATAGCTCTTTCTGGCGTTGCTGATATTCCCAACGGGACATTTCTTGACGACGCTGGTTATCGACGAGCTTCTTAGCAGCTTCAACTGCAGACTTAATCGTGGTGTGGTTGGAGACGGCTTGTAATTGGCCCATGACTTTGGGGCGAACTGTAGCCTCGCGGCGAATCGTGGCATCGAAGACGTCCCGGCGGACAGTCATCCCGACTTGCTTTTTTACAACTTCGATCTCAAAGCCGTCGTAATTTGTCCGTTGTACGATGTGCGACTTTGATTTGTTGTCGCGGGAGCTTTTTACCTGCGACTTGGAACCGCGTGAGCTTGCGATAAATCTGACAACCATTTCGCCACTTCCAATAGGACACTCATTACATGAAGACGCACCATCTTCAGTATCGAATGTTTCGAGTGTCCAGCGTTGATGTTTTTCGAACCGGTGGCGCATCGCGAGCGAAACGACCAACGCCTATCAGCCGAATAACTGGAATACGTAGCAGAAAGAAATGCTGACCGATTAGCCGATATCAGCCTGCGACCATTGGCCATCGACGCTGCGCCACATTGACCCCGTAGGATTTTTGTCTTGCAGACCTGCGGGCAGCCGGTGTGGTCGAATACTGTCAAAGCACTGAAGCATCGAGAATCGGAGCAGCGAACCGGGAATACCGACAGCGGTAAAACCCGGATGGCCCGTCGCGGGGAATGGACCACCATGGTTCATCGCGGCACTTATCGCTACACCAGTCGGCATCTTGTCATTCAACAGACGACCAACCCGGGGCCGCAGATGCAGTGCAACCGCGTCGTAAGCTTCGTCGTCGCTCCCTGCAGTATCGGAATAGACGCATCCCGTCAGATTCCCTTCTAAGTGGTCGATTGCTTCGCAAACTTGATCGACACTATCGGCGACGACGATCAAAGAGCAATTGCCGAATGCTTCTGTTTGTAGTGCTTCGGGAGACTCGATGAATTGCTGAGCGGTTGCTCGCAGCAGGGTGTTGGCGTGACTAAACCCATGTCCTCCGCCCGCGGTATCCCCGACGACCAATTGAGCCCCGGCCCGTTGCAAGACTTTCAAGTTTTCACCCAAAGATTGCTCAACACCTTTAGAGAGAAGAGTCCCAACGGGTGCGGCGGCGAATTTTGTTGACAAACTTTCGATGAACTGCTCTGTCTGCTCGCCAGCTAATAACACGACCAATCCGGGATTGGTGCAAAACTGTCCGGTCCCCATTAAGCAACTACCGGTGAACTCACCCGCGATGTCTTCCGCTCGTTCGGCCAGCGCGCCCGGCAATATCACAACGGGATTGACGCTGGACAATTCCAAGTACATTGGCTTTCCCGCGACATCGGCGGCAGCCTTTAATTTTAATCCTGCGGACCTGCTACCGGTGTACCCTGTAGCGCCGACGCGCGGATCTGCGACAAGGCGTTCACCGTCGGAGTGCCCAAGGCGATAGATCAATTGCACGGTCGCTTTCGGCATTCCTGTTGCGTCGGCAGCTTTTTGAGCTGCTTCGGCAAAGATCCGAGTCGTGCCGGGATGCGACGAATTGGCTTTGGCGATAACAGGATTTCCTGCCGCAATTGCCGCGGCAAAATCGCCGCCAGAAATACTTCCGAAGGCAAACGGGAAGTTATTGGGGCCAAAGACACAGACTGGTCCGATGGCGGCATAGCAGGAACGAATCCCTGCCGCTGTATCAATAGTCGCTTGACTCCAGGAGCCATCTCGTGCCGCAGCGGCTGCTTGCCGAAGCTGTCCCGTCGTTCGAGGCAACTCGCCATCGGCCAATCGAGGAGATTTGGGATACCCTGTTTCCGCGTGAGCCATTTCGACGAGATCGTCTTTGCGAGCTTCAATCTCCACTGCGTAAGCTTCTAAGAAGTCGGCGACTTGGGCACCAGGCATGTTTCGCATTGCGACACTGGCGTCGAAGGCAGCATTCAATGCCTCTTCGCAGTCTTCCCAGTTACTGATGGGATAAACTTCGTTCAGTGGCTCACGAGTCGTTGGGTTATCGGCCTGGAAAGTACCAGTTGCTTTGGCCTCGCGCCAAGCGCCATTGATCAAGACAGGTTGAGAGCTCATGAGTTGGGTGTCCTTTGCTGAGATTGTGCGATGCTTCGTAAGCGGAGCAAGCGATTGCGCGTGCTCGTTGTAGCGGCCACAGGAGACGTTTAACCCTGCACGATTGGATTGGTGAGCGTACCAATTCCATCGATCGTGATGCTGACAACGTCGCCGGGTAGAAGCGTAAATTCGTCTGGAACGATGCCAGTGCCAGTCATGAGAAAAACGCCGTTGGGGAATGAATTGTCGCGACCGAGCCAGTCGATCAATTCTTGGTACGATCGGGCCATCTGGCCAGCGTTTGTACTGGCATCGAATACTTTCTCACCACCACGGACAATTTTCAAGCTGATTCCAGTGTTCTCTGGACTGGGCATCTCCGTCGGCAGCATGATGGCGGGGCCCAAACCACAACATTCGTTGTATACCTTGGCTTGTGGAAGGTAGAGTGGATTCTCGCCCTCGATATCTCGAGAACTCATATCGTTACCGACGGTAAATCCGACAAGCTGCATACGAGAGTTGATAACCAACGTCAGCTCGGGTTCGGGAACATTCCATTCCGAATCGGAACGAATTCGCAGTGGTTTGTCGGGCCCCGACACTCGATGAGGTGTCGCTTTGAGAAACAACTCGGGACGGGGCGAAGCGTAAACGCGATCGTAACACGACGCGGCAGCTTCAGATTCCTCCATCCGAGCAGTCTGACTTCTTTTGTAAGTGACTCCAGCAGCCCAGACTTCTTGTTGGTCAATTGGTGCGACTAATTCGACTTGGTCAACTGTTGTCGTTCTACTGCGATCCATCAAGAACTCGACAGCCGACATGGGGTCGTCTTCTTCAAGGATATCTGCGAGGGAGTTAAACTGCCTCCCCGACATATCGATAGGTATCAGTTGATCACCTTCAAGCACTCCAGCGGCAGCCTCGCCGTGAATATCACGATACTTAACCAGTTTCATTTGTTGCTCCACAGATCGTTAAACCGTCGAATCCAATTGCCCTGCATGATACCGTCTAGATCGGATTGACTGTACCCGCGGCCGCGAAGAATCTCGGCCAGACTCTGCAAATCGGCGATTGTTTTCAAGTCGCCAGGGCACTGCTCGGTGCCGTAGCCGCCGTCGAGATCGGAGCCAATGCAGCAGTGCCGCGAAGTGCCGGCGAGTTGACAGATATAATCGATATGGTCTGCCACAGTTTCCATGGAGACGCCGGTGCCTTGAGGAGTCGTCTCACCGCGAATCCAATTGGGAATCAGCATCCAGGCGTCAAATGCGGCACCAATTACCGCGTCGCGTTCGAAGAGTGCTTTGAGCTGATCGTCGTCGAGTTGGCGTTGAGCAGGAACGAGCGTACGACAGTTACTATGACTAGCCCAGCAAACGCCGCCAAAAATCTCTAACGCTTCCCAAAAAGCCGCGTCTGTTAAATGCGTAACATCGAGCGCCATCCCCAATTCGTCCATGCGTTTCAGCAACTCGCGACCCGCTGGCTCAAGCGGCCCGGTCTCGCCCGTTCCAGGGCTATAGCGTCCCGGTCCATAATGAGCTGGCCCAATCGCGCGCAGTCCGTACTCGTACGCTCGATCGACGTAGTCGAGCGTCAACATCGAGTCGCCGCCCTCTAAGCTCAAAATATATCCCAATGGACAATTATCGGGATCCTCGTTCCAACGCTGCAATTGCCGATCCATCGATTCGCGATCAGTAATAGCAGCCATGTAGCCATTCTGTTCCATCACTCGATACCAGGCCAACTGCGCTTGCGTTTGCGCCCACGCGATTTCGGCGCTATGCCAACCTTCAAGTGGACTTTTTTGCGAAACGGAGTGGCCGATCTGAGTAGCAATACACAGTCCAATGTTACCACGTTTCAGTTCGTCAAACGAAACGACTCCGCGACCTCGGTCCAGCTTGTCGGTTTTCGCTGCTTCGCGTTCGCGGATCTCGTCGAGCGGTTGGGTCAAGTCGCGGTTCCAGTGGATCGCGTTCATGGCCAAGTCGAGATGGCCATCAATAATAAGCGGCTGAGTCATCGTATTCCTTTGGAGTGAGAAGCGAACCACAAGATTTGGAAATTGCAATTATCAAATTATCAAATTATCAAATTATCAAATTATCAAATTATCAAATTATCAAATTATCAAATTATCAAATTGCAAAATACAAAAAACAACTGCGGGCATTCGTTCACAATTGATGTCGGGACGTTACGCCTTGCCATCCTTCTCG
>JBLHLE010000749.1:0-4564 GCA_047620805.1 Pirellulaceae bacterium | reverse complement strand
CATCACGTACATCGGTTATTGATTGATTCTCGACTGACATTCCTATCGACTAACAGAATTCTCAAAAATCTGAAATAGCAATCGAAAATTGACAGCTACCTTCGCGGCTCTACAGCTTGCTCAAGGCGGTCCCGATGTGGGGACGACAGTACGTGTCGTAAGTTTTGAAAGCGAGCCCGATCTCGCCATTCCAGATCGCAATGCAGCAGGAGTTGTAGACACGATAGTTGTAAGCGAATCGGGTACAATTCGCTCCGTTCAGGTAGATGTTGAAATTGCTCATACCTACCGTGGCGATTTAAAGCTGGAATTGATCGCTCCCAACGGAACAATTGTTCCCCTTTTCGGACGTGGTGCACCAGTGAGCGACAGTCGCAATGATTTGGTCGCTACGTTTGATATCGCAAACGTGCCAGCACTATCACAAGTTACCGGCGCGAATGCTTTGGGTAACTGGTCTCTCCGCGTGACGGATATGGCTGCCGCAGATTTTGGAACATTGAAAAAGTGGGTACTTCGAGTAGGAATGAAGGCTATCCAAACCGAATGGGAATCCAATCCGGGAACGCGGATCCCCGATAACAATGCGACTGGCATTAGCAGCCCGCTTGATGTCGATGGTGGTGGCACACTGCAGGATATTTCTGCCACAGTCGACATTTCCCATACGTTTCGTGGTGATCTGCGAGTTGTTGTTGAGTCGCCGAGCGGCAAAACTGCAACGCTAAAATCGGTCAACAATCGAGACGGAGTTGCTGATCTCGAGCAGACCTTTACACTTCGGGATACTCCAGCGTTGCAGGTTTTCCTTAACGAGGCGATTAGAGGTCGTTGGATCCTGCACGTGTCAGACAACTTGTCAGCGGACGAAGGCAAACTGAATAGTTGGGGCGTCAAGCTGTTGGTTTAACCCGGGTTATTCACGAACGTCGCAGTAGATTGCTCATGAACAATCCGCGTTTAGGGCCCGTGTCCCGTAAGTTTGGTTAAGAAGAAGTCGTGCCGTGCGACCAGAACTGAAACGACTCTGCTTGCAAGTTGACAGTTTTGGACTTCGCACGGCACGACTTTGATTCTTCTTGCGCCACGCTCATTTAGGGATAAAACTAGATTTGCAGTTCGTCGATAAACTGTTTTGCTGCACTTAGCGAGTAGCCGCGATGTTGGCGCAGCATCTTTACGGCAGTAATGCGATCACCGGATTGGCAGAGCTGGAGTATTAGCTTGTCGAACTGCTGCTTGTCTAAGTCTGCTGGCTCGATCGGGTCAGGAGCCGCAGTCTCGTGAACGGCTACCAGTTTTCCAAGTTCCGCAATGGCGTGCTCAATCGAAGGCTTAATGACATCAGTTCGGCCGTTCCACAGCACTTGGATCGTGTCACCATCTAGGTTGATCGGCGAAGGGTAATTGCGTGTGGTGGGGCGTGATTTGTAGGACCTCGCTCGGCCGCTGATTTCGGTGTCCAACGCACGTCGGAGATCCTCGGGTACGGGTTCTTTTAGCCGCATCTCCAGCCGCCTTTCGGCCCAATGGGTTCTGCGACCATTACCCACGGATGAAGAAAGTTTTCGGTCTTGTTTTCCAATAGAAGCAATTTCACTAATTCCAAAAGAAGCGACCGTGGGACCGTCATCTGACTGGTGCACTTTGCGGTAGTTTCGCAGCATCAAGTACAAGCGATTGCCGTGTATCTTCAGCACCCAATTGGTTGGCCGAAGCGTGGGAAGAAAGACCTCAGATATTACAATGAGCGTGAGCAGAGCCAGAACGGTGACGACTACCCAGAAAAAGTTGTGTAAGTGGCCGTTGATTATCGCCCAGCCCAAGCCCGCGCAAATCGCCAACAATACTAGGGGAAAAAGCAGCATTCCCCACGGAGGCGTTCGATAGGTTTGGTCTGCCTCGATATGTTCAATATCTTTGGCGCAGTGCAATTGCATGAATTAGATCCTCTGCAAAAGCATACCACATTTCGTCGCTAAGGCTCGAGTCCCACCAACCTCTTTGCGATTCGGCCATATCCTAAATAGAATACGAACTGAAGCGAAGAATAGCGAATAAAGTCGGCTATCTTATTTGTGGTTTTCTGCAGTGGAATATCGTTGAGTGACATCTAGGTTAGACCTTACAATGGTCGCCAATACTTTTAGGACACCTCTTTTTGGAATTCGCAAAATGAAAACTGCCGCTAGATTGACCACTTACTCTCTCCTGTTGTTCGCCGTATTCGGTTCTGCGGTCACATCCGAAGCCCGCGATCCCGATGCGAAGAAACTGCAGGTCTTCATTCTTTCCGGACAGTCCAATATGGTCGGTCACTCGAGCTATATTACGATTCCACGTTTGTTCGCGGACGAACGACCTGAAGTCCAGGCACTAGCTAAACTCGTTTTTAAAGACGGGCAAGTTGTTACGCGAGCAACCGTCGATGACCAGATCGCAACGATGATTGCGCGCAACGATATTAGCAACGCTCTGCGGAACAAGAAGATTGAAGGTGCAGAAGCGATCGCCGCGGCAAAGGCAAAAATTGAAAAACTTCAGGCAGAATACGATGCCAAGACTGCGAGTATTAAGACCGCGTTTGCCGTTTCGGATCGCGTTTACATCAGCTCGATCGCTGACGGTAACCGTGGAGCTGGGCCGTTGACCATCGGTTTCGGCGGCAGCAAGGATAAGATCGGACCGGAATTCGGCTTTGGAATGTCTCTGGCCAAGAAGATTGATTCGCCGATCTTGATTATCAAAACATCGTGGGGCGGCAAGTCACTGCACTACAATTTCCGTCCGCCGTCCGCTGGCCCCTACGCATTGAATGAAAAAGAACAAGCGGCCGCCAACGCCGAAGATATCAAATCCAACGCCGGTTTGAACTACCGAATGATGACGGAAGCGGTTCGCGAAGTGCTCGGCGATCTCAAGAAGTATCACCCGGCTTACGACGAGAAAGCTGGTTACGACATTGCGGGTTTCGTTTGGTTTCAAGGGTTTAACGATCAGTTCTCGCCCGCGTTTCGCGACAACTATAAGGACAACATGATCGCGTTTGTAAAAGATGTTCGCAAAGAGTACGACGTCCCCAAAATGCCGTTTGTGATTGGCGTGTTGGGCACGGGGGTTACCGAGGAGAAAGTCGGCGAAAATGCGGTTTCCGTTGGTCAAAGAGCGGCAGCTGCCATCCCCGAATTCAAGGATAACGTCGTTTCCGTCGAAAGCTACGAGGTCTACGATCTCAGCGCAATGGAAGTCTTCTCAAAGGGCTGGCAGAACCACTTCGCCGAATGGTGCGCTGTAGGCAGCGACCGACCTTACCACTACTTAGGTAGCGGGAAGTTCTTTGTTCGATTTGGTGATGCACTCGCTACCGCGATGGCAGATTTGGTTCAGAAACAGTAAACACGCTTGTCCGATCGCGAGTGATTCAAAGCCGTAACTGCGCTCAGCGCGTTACGGCCTCTTGAGCGATTCTTCGATTGGAACTTCGCAGAAGGTAAACGCTGCTATGCCGTTTTCGCCGCGGAGAAGTGTGGCTGGGTTCCACGATTTACTATCTAGGTACGTGACATGTCGAGCAGCGGACGCGGCGGAGAGTTTGAGTGAAACCATGTTCTCCGTTGCTTGACCGGAAGTGATCTGACCTTTTTCGCCAGCTAGATAAAACTGGCTAACTAGCGCGTCATCCCATCTTACGTCCTGATCGAATTCGAGCACTAGTTCGTCGCGCCGGTCGCTGGCGAAGTAGGCTCGTTTGAGATTGGGGGAAGTGATCGAGTGGGCGAATGATTTTCCGTAGTTGTCCCGTTCGATGAGTGGCGCGATGAGATGGACGAATTGTTCGTAGCCGGCGGCGGGATAATGGCAGCCGCCGGGAGGGTTGATGCCCAGCGTCGCCATGATCCTCAAGTTGGAGAACGCGGTCGGTAGATTCCGTTGGACTTCGCGAAGTCGGTTATCAGATCCGTCACTGCCCATCGAGCAAGCCTTCGGCCAGATTTGAAATGCGTAGTAATTTTGAATATTGGGAAAGTCCTGCTTCCAAGCTGCGGCGAGGTCGACGAAGTTTTGGCGGTAGGTTTCCCAGCCATATCCTCCGGTCGGCCCGGCCGCTCCCTGGTCGTTCTCGCCTTGATGCCAAATTACTCCGCGAATACCGTGGGTCAGCTGCGCTTCCTTGATTCGCCAGAGAAGTCGACCGTAGATCGTTGTCATGTCTACGGGGTTCTCGTGATTGCGTTGATGTTGATCGATACGCGTTCCGCCGACCGCACCGTTGATCAGGAAAATGGGGATTTTTTGCTCGTCGATAAGACGTCGCCCTAGCTCCATACCCCAATAGCCGATCTGCAGTTTTTCGCGATCGCGATTACGGTGCATTGCTTGACCCCATAATCTGATTCCTTCCGTACTGCCCGATGCACTTCCAAAACTGCGCAACCACGGGCTGCGGTAGCTGGGATTTTCAGGGGTCTTGCCCCAGTCGGTTGCGACGGAGTTAGATTGACCTGTGATGATATAGGCATCGCCGCAAACCAAATTCTTGGCTACATGCAACTGCGTTTCGCGT
>JBLHLE010000748.1:0-4570 GCA_047620805.1 Pirellulaceae bacterium | reverse complement strand
GATCAGCACGACGCTTGGGCGTGGCGGAATGGGCGAGGTTGTCCGGGCTCTCGATCGTCGCCTCGATCGAGGCGTCGCGATCAAGAGATTGCGAAGCGAGTACGGTAACAATCAGAAAGCATTCCGCAGGTTTCTGACGGAAGCAAAGTCCGTCGCCGCCCTTAACCATTACAACATCGTCCAGATCTACGACTTCGGACAGGATTCAGAAGGTCCGTTCATTGTTATGGAACTGGTCGAGGGGCAAAGTCTTGCTGAACGACTAGACGAAGGCTCATTGCCGCTGGATCAGGCGATCGAGCTAACCACTCAACTTTGCGAAGGCCTGCAGGCGGCGCACGATGGAGGCATCGTTCATCGAGACATCAAGCCAGCGAATATCCTGCTCACTGAAAGCGGTATTCCAAAGTTGACGGACTTTGGTCTGGCACGGCAGGAGACCGCAGCCCAGAGCACTCATACTCAAGTGGGAGCCGTGCTGGGCACGCTCGATTTCATGCCACCCGAGCAGCGAAAAGATGCCACTCAGGCCGATGGCCGCAGCGATCAATGGAGCCTGGCCGCCACATTCTACCAGATGGTCAGTGGTGAGTTACCGCGAGTGATTGACGGCAGTTCGATCCCCGAGTCGGTGCGTGAAATCACGCTGCGAGCCTTGAAGACGCATCCCGAGGAACGATACGACTCTATCCGAGAGTTCGGGCAGGCCTTGCAGGCTGCTAACCGACCAGCATCCGTCGATGACGCAGATCCACTTGCATTGGCCGAGGGGCAGTGTGCTCAATGCGGCGCATCGAATGACGTTTCACGCCAGTTCTGCAAAGGCTGCGGAAGCAGTCTTCAGACGCCCTGTCCACAGTGCGAGCAGCCAGAGGCGATCTGGGAACGATTCTGTGGTTCGTGTGGCACCGATATCCGTGAACGGCTTCACGAACAGCTTGAAGCCGCTCAGCAATTGCGGGGCGAGGTTCAAGCCTTGCGAACGTCATATCGCCACGCCGATGCAATCAGCCTTTTGACGCCACTGATGGAGTCTCAACATCCGGCACTCGCCACACAACAGGAATGGGCAACTACCACACACGATTCGCTGTCAAAGGAATACGCCAAGCTGACGCAACAGCGTGATCAGCTTCTGGATGCTGCGAAGGAACAAATGGACCGAGGGCGTTTCACATCCGCTCAGAAATATATCAGCCAGATTCCAGAGGCACTGCGTACCTCGGAAACTCAAATTCTGTCGACGGATATCGATGCCAGGTCACAGGAAGCTGCAACGCTCGGTAGTCAGATTCAGGCGGCGGTCAAACAACGGAACCATGATGGCCTTGAAGCGAAGATCGCTCGCTACCTCGAACTGAAGCCCAACGATGCGACGGCGAAGAAGCTAAAGATTCGGCTCGCAAATCGGCACGCTAGAGAGTCTGAGAATGCCGCCGATGGTGCCGGGGCTTCCATCGACACCGAATCGAACACCGCCACTACGGCAGCGACAATTGGGAGTTCAATTTCATCATTGAAAAGCCGTAAGGTGAAATCTTTCCTCGCCATAGCGGCTATTGGCGGCATTGGATTGTTAGCCTTGTCGATGGCGCTGTCCGGTCCCAGTGACTCCGAGCATGGCGAGTCAGATTCGACGGTGACCGGGAGAGCATTATCCCCGCGCGTGTCGCTTGGTTCCGTAACGGTGGCTTCGAAGGATGGCTGGACGCCACTCTTTAACGGAACTGACTTAAGTGGCTGGAAGAAACTTGGCGTCACGTCGGGGTGGTCCGTCCGGAACGGCGAGATCGTGGCAGAGCCGGTCGAGCAGGGACGAAATGGCGGCTGGCTGATGACGGAAAAGGACTACTCCGACTTCGAGCTGGAGCTGGAATTTGCGACTGCTGCCGGCACAGACAGCGGAGTGGCTTTTCGCGGCGACGTGACAAGCTCGCTGGGAAACAGTCAGGCCGAGATTCAAATTGCCGATGAGAAAGATCCCGAGCTGGTCAGCGAATTGACTCAGAGTTCGCACCGCCGCACGGGTTCACTGGCCGGCTACAGTTCGACCGGGAATGTTCCGACGTTGGATCGAGACGCGTGGCATCAATTACGGCTGACCGTCCAGGGAACTCAGGTTACGGCGGTCGTGAATGGCGTTGTCACGACATCGACCAGCCTCAATCATCATCTCGCACAGGCCAAGACACGGAACCCGCGAGGGTTCCTGCAAGCAGGACCGATCGGGCTACAGAAGCTCAAAGGTGTCGCCCGCTTTCGCAACATTCGAATCAGAGAACTGGCAGGTAAATCGCCTTTAACCACCTCGGCCGGAACCGCAATCCCCGCGGATGCCGTGTCATTCGGTGAGAGCAAGTATGACTTCAGCCTTGTGGAAATGAATTGGCAGGAAGCGCGATTGCACTGCGAGAATCGAGGCGGGCATCTCCCTATTGTCACGAGTCTTGCCGAACATCAGTTCCTGACAAAGTTCCTCAACGAGAAAGCACCCGATATCACGGGGTTCGAAGGCATCTGGCTCGGAGCGACCGACGGGCAACAGGAAGGAGTGTGGATGTGGGTCGATGGTTCCCCCTTGACATTTGACGTCTGGCAGGATCATCAACCAAACAACAAGGGAGACAACGAGCATTTCGCGTTGCTTTGGCGTGGAAACTCGTCTACCGGCAAGTCAGGTTTCTGGGCAGATCAGCCCAAAACGTCTTATCAGCACACCGCCTATTGCGTCTGCGAGTGGGACAATGTCTCAGACGCAACGCTTGATACGATCGGCTGGCGTAACCTGTTCAATGGGCGTGATCTGACTGGGTGGCGCGGTAACACAAGCCACTGGACCGTATCGGACGGAGAACTTATCGGAAAGACGCTCGGACAATTGTCGCGCAACCAATTTCTGATTTTCGACGAAGAGCTTGGCAACTTCGAATTACAGTTTCAGTTCATGCTCGAAAAAGGGAATAGCGGCGTTCAACTGCGCAGTACTGACTGGGGCGAACAGGGAGTAAAAGGGTTTCAAGCAGATATCGCGTACGACGATTTCGTATGGATGGGATGTCTCGGCGGCGAGGGTATCTACTATCCACGTATCGCGATGACAACCGAAACTCAACAGGAGCGATTGCGACAGACCATCGATCAATACGGTTGGAACAGCATGAAAATTACCGCGATCGGTGACCTGGTTTCCATCACAGTTAACCAAGTGAGAACAGTGGATGACAGCTTTTCAGGAATTCCAACGAGAGGCCTGATCGCACTGCAATTACACGGCGGAACGCCGACCGAGATTCATTTCCGGTCGATCAGGTTGCGCGACATTCAATAGACATGATTGGCCGCCTTCCAGATCATCCGCGGCAACTAATGACTTTCAAGTGGTGTGCCGAGTTCCAGTTCGAGTGCCAGCAAGTGGAATATTGAGGCATCAAGCGATGCCCATGTCGAACGCTTGATGGCAGTCCCTTCGGCGAGACTACCGAGCCCCTTTTCCCGAAGAGTGCGATTGTTTCGAATTAATGCAGCCAGCCCGGCCGGGGATTGGAATCCCAGTTCAACCGCGACTTCCTCGATTTCGATGTCACGCTGGTAGAGACGTGCTGTCAATCCAACAGGTTCTTCCATGGTTCGACCTGGATCAAATGCCGACGGGTTGCCGGGGCTTAAATGTGGGGCAACGAGTTTCACGAGTGAATTCAAGAATCGCTCTTCGTCCTGATCCAGGAGAACTTTCATTTGTTCTTCGGGAATAAACAGCTCTTCAACTTTGAGCCTTGGTGCTCCCAATGGGACCGACCGACCGATTCGAACCGTGTCACGAAACCGGATCACCCCTCGCTGGTGGCAAGCCATGCAGGACAAACCGTTGACGACGGCCGGTGAACCGGACGTCTCCTTTGTGTCGCGGACGACTTCTGTTGGACCAGCGTCAAGTCTTTTTCCGTTAGCGTCTGCGAGATAGTACCCCTGCAGCCCATTCGGAAGACTGAAGATCATTTCTCCACCGTCAGCCTGGAACGCAAAGTCATTGTGCGGATTTCTGGAGAAGTGCGGTCCCAGCGGGAAACGGAAAAGATTTGCACGTCCTTCGCTGCTGCCAAAGTCAAAGCTTTTCCAGTACGCGCCTGCCTTAGATGGGTGACGGTCAACAAGACGATTACTTTGCGAGACGCCACTTTCCGAGAATCCCGCGCGGTGAAGCTGGCCGTGCAGAAAGTCGTTTTCGACGTCGACTCCCAACCGATTTTCCATCTCGCGAACGGTACCTGGAAGATCAAGGAAGCGTGTATAGAGAGGTGGTCGTGAAGCCGTATCGATAAACCAGTCCGCTCGAATCAATGGGAGCCGAGTTCCGGTGTCTCGATAGACTGCTTCGGCGATACTGCGGAACTTCTGGTCGGGATGTACGTCAAGTCGTAGCCCGTAAGGATACGTCCGCTGGATGTCGTCCCAAAGGTGCTTGTCTGACCAACCGAGTTCTGCGAGGTCGATGCGAAACACGACTCCGTCCGCGTCAACCTGAACTGGCGCAACCAGATCGCTCATCCAGCTAAGGCTATTAACGAGCTTC
>JBLHLE010000747.1:0-4571 GCA_047620805.1 Pirellulaceae bacterium | reverse complement strand
CCATTCCGTAGTCCCCAAAACCTCTTCACATAATTTCGCGAGATGCGGATCGTAGGCGATCAGTTGCTCTCGTGTGTGAATGTGATTGTGGTCGTGATCCATGGTGCGGTTGGTGTTGTACCAACACTGAACGCCCTCGGCCCAATACTCGCCGCGATTACGATTCGCATAACACTGCTTGACTCCGCCGAACACTATCAGGACTTTATCGTCTTTGCTGACCGCTACTTTTGAATGACTCGGTTTGCCGTTGACCAGAATGTCGCCACCGTCGAGGCACTTGACTAACAATTCGGGCGCGCGGTCCGGAAATGCTTTCTTGAGCGCTTCCAACAGGCTTACGGGCGTTTCACTTTTCACGCGACGAAATCGCTGGGCCGCTCGGCCATCATTCCAGATCCCTGCTGCCTTCGAACGCTGAAACGTATCGGTTAACTTCGTTTGCTGCTCTTTACTGAACCCCGCGCCGTGAATCACGTGCCCGAATTCGTGGATCAAGATACTTTCCAGCTGCATCCCGCCCTCGTATTCCAACACATCCTCTTCGGCAAAGAAGACCGTTTGCCGGTCATTCTTCCGCGTTAAGAATCCGCGACTACGCCAGTTGTAGAAATCCAGTTCCTTGCCAGTCTTGTCGCTGTGGAACTGCGGGACGTCAGACGTTAGTTCATCGTGTGCGACCAAGATGCATAACACGCCAGCATCCCGAACGCGTTTCGCGACTTCCTTATCGATAGTCTTCATAATCATATCGAACTGGTACGCCGCTTCCGTGTGCGCGATATCCGAAACGCGTTCGGATGAGGCGATGAGGATTCCTGCAACCGGTGTCATCTTTTTGTAAAAGGTGGTATCGAGGACGTACTTTTCCGCGATCTCCTTGGTCACAGGTTGAACGCTATAGTCTTCCGCAAATCCGAAAGTCGCAACGCAGGTCGAGGCCAGCAGAGCGACGAAGCTTGTCAAGTGTTGATTCATGTGGATACTCAATTTGGCTAGTTGTTTTTCAAGTAGTGCAGGATAAGTTCGCGGGCCGTGATTTGCAACAACGCGAACATTTAAGAAGGCAAGTAACGAACTGCCAGCCAACGTACGAAAGCGAGCCAACGTACGAAAGCGAGACAACGTACGAAAGCGAGACAACGTACGAAAGCGAGCCAACGCCTCTTGCGCTTACCGCAAACGTCGACTCGCTCGATTTTTGATGAAACCGGACTTTCCCCGCAGCCCACAACTCTGCCACAACCCACACCTCGACGGCTTACTTATCCTTCTGCAAGCTGCGAACTAACCACTCGCCCGCGTCGGACGAATCGCTGCTCAACTCCAACATCTTGGAGGCCTCGCCGTAGCGTTCGATCGCGACTTGATACGAAGCTCGAATGCTCTTCGTGTCGCGACTGCGGTTCAGGCCATCGACGACTGCCTCCAATCGCAATTGCCGCGGAGCTAAGCTGGCTGCAAGATCCGGAATGTCCGCGTACTTAAGCATTCCTGGAATAACGGTGTCATGAGGGATATAGACGTACGGACCCGCGAGCACGTCCTGGTAGCTGTTCAGTCCTCCGCGACCAAACACGCAGTGGACATCGTCTTCATAAAGACCAGCCAGCAGGGCTAATAATCCGCCCAGCGGTTCCGAAAAGTCAGGTCGATAACTGACTCGATGGGGGACTTGGAAATCGGTGTCAGCCGAGTTTGGCGGCGTGAACGAATCGCCCCACAAGGCGAACCGTTGCACCTTCAGGTCCGTTCGATCTCGCAAGTACGACATCACGCCTCGTAGATCGCGTAGTCGGTAGCCTACCATCGGCGTTTCAAAGAACAGTGCGAAGTACGAGTTGTCGCTGTGGGTTCCTCGACTTCCCCTCGAATTGGCCGCGCCGCGAACCTCGGGCAAGCAGACGATTTTGCCAGCATTGAGGATCGTCGAGATTTCTCCCGATCGCTCTTTTAGAAAACTATTGTAACTACCTTGGCCGACCGCAATGACGACATCCGTACTCTGCTGCTCGACGCCAGCTTGGTACATCAACAACATGGGAACGATGGCTCCATCTTTCTCTGCCCGCAGACCGATTCGTTCAACAACGAGTTTAGTATCAGCAAGCTGCTCGACGACACGGGATGCCTGGCTAATTTTGCCGGGCTCGATATCACCAAGTACTCTTTGCAACGCTTGTTGCAAGTGCGTGCGACTTTTCGCGGGTGGTTTATCTACGAGAGATTTCCGGATCGCCGCGAGTTGAGTTTCCGCCCGTTCAGTAACCACATCGTGTAGCTTTCGAGGCTTCAATTTTCGCTCCGCATCTTCCGTCATGCTACGCAGGTCGCGATCGTTTTTATTGTCGCTATATTCGTCCTCCGGCTTCACGTCGATATCGAACCAGCGTTTTAGAGCCACGTGTATCCGCTGACGATGATGACGTCCAATGTTTGTGCAGTGCGTTGCCTCCGGCGGACGCCCGCTGACGCTGCCACGACCCAAAGTGTAGTCGATGCCATCCTTCTCGCCGTAGAAGTCATAGATCGTATTCAAACGCGCCCAAACCGGATCGCGTTTCTTGTCCCAGGCAAATTCGTGGCCGTAAATCAATTTACGTGGAGCAATACTTCCGACGATGATCCAGTGAAAAAATCCGTCGACGCCAGTCCTCCGCAGATTGCGAGTCCCTTCCCAATAGGCGCCACCCAAATAATTGAAGTGCAGTTCAACATCTTCTGACAAGGGGAAACGAGTCTCCGGTTGTGGGCCGCCAAAATTGAAGGGGACAGCAGCCGTGATCCTGCGGTCTAGTGCCGCTGTGACGCCCGCTGGATCGCCGCCACCCGCCACCGCACCTAGCAAGATAATCTTGGCCGGATCAATTCCGGGTCGAGCAAGTAGCAAGTCCACTCCGCGCATTAAGTCCCACGCCAGCCATCCCATCAAACTCTGCCCGACGAGGTGTAGTTGAGCATTGGTGTCATAACGATGATAGTAATCCTGTCGCCACCACTTGTACCCGGAGTCCTTTTTCGCATAGTCAGCTTCGCTCCGAAACGGATGGTCCGCCCGCTCGCCATGTCCGACTTGATCAATCACCAAGACTAGACATCCGCTTCTCGCCCAGGTCATCCCCATGTCCTGCAACTCATCTTGAGTCTTGGGCTGGTGGTGAGAATGAGCGATCATGATGCCCGGCATATTCTCTCGCAACGGCGACGGAACGTAGAGATTCGCCGTCACCCAAAATCCCGGACGACTTTCGTAAACCAGATTTTCGATAATGTAACCGTCACCTTTGATTGTTCCTGTGACTTCGGACCTTAAAGTCGCGGTCGGTTGCGAGAACCCTCCCAGTGATTCGCGGAGACGAGTCAAATGCTGCTCGCGCAGTCGCTCCCAATCCTGTCGATTTTTTACCGAACGCCATTGGGCCACGTCGGCCTGATTTGCCTTGTCAGCTCGACCGTGCAACAAGCGACGAGTTTGTCCTTTGTACGCCTCGGCAAGATCGCTACCGGCAAGAGCATCTGGAACATATTCAGATAGAATTCTCGAATAGTCCGGCTCGTCACCGAGCACAAGAGTCGCACGCCCACTGCATACCATCGCGGTAAAGCACAGCAGTTGAAGAATGAGCAGCGGAAAGGACCGCAGCGGAAAGGACCGCAGCGGAAAGAAAAACATACTAACGGGCAGCAAATTACGGTCGCGACTTGAATTCATTGGGCAATCCTCCGTGTTGGGACAATCGACATTGTAGCGCCCAGCGGACGTTGGGTCATCAACAATCCGCTGTTAGTTTTTCTCGAATCCACAGGAACTTTGTGTAAATTCGGACCGTTAACGCGATCAAAGTGGTCGGGCGACGCCTATCATATGCTTTACTCGGAGAGGCTGTCATTTTTCAGCAAGACTGTTCCCTCCCCGCTCATTTCGTTTTGGGAGCTGTCGATTTATCTGCTGCTCTCAAAATGAGATGAGGAGTGGAGGTGACAAAGGAAAGGTAGTAGAAGAATCGGTTCAGGAGCGGTATTTCCAATTGATAATTCTAGCAGCAGTCTTCGCGTCTGAGACTACGTCACTTACAATACGTTGGGTTGACTTTTATCGTTAGATGTCTTGTGGCCGTTAGGTTCTAGGAACAAATTATCATGATTCGATATTCGCAAATCATTCTGCTCGCTGCCCTCTACACGACGCCACTGTTTGCCGCCGAGCCGCCGAGCGATGTGGAAAAGCTCACAAAGAGTCACGAGAAATGGCAGAGCGTTAAGAAAGATTGCCAAGGCAATTATTCCTACACGGTGCGGTTCTCGAGCTTCGCTGGATTTGGAAACAGCACGGAGATCGTCGTGCGAGACAATAAAGTCGTCGAACGAAAATACCGGTCCTTTACCACTCGTCCGGCAGCCCCAGTTGCACCCGGCCAACCCGCCCCGAAACCCGCGGGCGACAACTGGTCAGAAGCGGGCAAACAACTCGGCTCACACAAACGGGGAGCCCCTCTCAAAACACTCGACGACCTTTACTCCGAGGCAGAGAAAGTCGTCGTGCGGGAACTGCCCCAACACGTTCGTCGCTA
>JBLHLE010000746.1:0-4579 GCA_047620805.1 Pirellulaceae bacterium | reverse complement strand
GGTAGCCCGTTCCGATAATTCGATGGCGGAACGAGAAGGCCGCGAAGATCTTTTCTCGGCCAACGGCGTCGAAGTTTTCACGATGGACAAGACTCCTCAGTGGGAAATAGACGATGTCTACACGACCAATCCGCGCGATGCCGGCATGCGTCTGATCTTGGATGGTGGCGTGAACACTACCAGCACGTACCACGTTCGCATTCGAAGTAGCAGTGACGACCTCAGCGACATCAACGGCGGCTTGACATCAGGCGCATACCAATTGCAGATCCGACTTCGCGAAGTTGACGAAATCGGCGGCTCAACCATCCGCTTCGGAACAATAGCCTACGCCAACAATGGAATCGAAGCACTTGGGCTACCAACGCACTCGCCGCTGGCTGGTGAAATTGGCGAACCCAATGAAGACCCAACATTACCCAATCCACTCAATCCAGAAATCCGCCCGAACGACACCTTTGCAACAGCTGTCGATATTGGCAATTTACTGCATACCGATCGCGGCGCGTTCAGTATTGCGGGTAGCTTCCTGTCGGCCATTGATGTCGATTGGTATTCGTTCGACGTGATCGACGAAGTTGGCGGACACGCCTCCACGTATCCTGTCACGTTTGACATCGATTATTCCGATGGACTGTCTCGCGCTCCCGCTGGCATCTCAGTTTTTGATTCCAATGGAACGCTGATCCTGCTTAGTTTGGCATCCAACATCGGCGACGATCGGCCGGAACCAACCCTAGCCGACAACCTGGAAGATTTGACTCGTGGTACCGTAGGTGCTTCCGACGCTTTGATTGGTCCCGTCGAACTTCCCGTCGGCCAAACTTACTTTGTCGCGGTTTACGGACAGGGCATGGGCCCGACTCAGCTCAACAGCAATCCTTATGCTCGCATCGAGCCGATCGAATCGGTGAATCGACTGGTCGAAGACCGCGGGCAACCCTACGAACAAATTACCTTCCAACCGCCGCTCTTAGGCAGCGCTACGGTTGACGATCCGACCGATGAGTTCCAAGAACTCTTCGACGTTATCTCTCCTGTCCAATTCCACTTGGGTGACGTGCCACTATACGTCAGTCAAGACTGGGACGTCGGCATCCCCGGTGACGCTCCTTGGGACCTGACTCGGCTCATCACCATCGATCCTTTCACTGGCCAGCCGGAAACGACCGTCAACGCATTTGGTAGCGGTGCTGTTCGTTCGTTTACGTATGACGTAAGCGACATTGCCCTCAACACCGACGGCAACTTCTACTCCTTTTCGTTGGACCTGGAAGATCCCGATGGATTGTCGGACGCTGAATCTGGAAACTACCTCCGCATCAGTCCCGCCGACGGCAGCGCCGTCAACTTGGGCGACGATGGAATCCTGACATATGAAGGCGACTTCACCAACGCTCCGCTTCCGCCGACACCCATCCGCGCTAACTTGATCAACAACCAACGAGTTGGCTACGGTGTTCAGTTCCACGCTATCGACTTCCTCGATCATCCGTTTAGCGGTGTGAAAAACGGCTATTTTGGTATCGCGATCGGCAACCGCGGTGACGGAGAAATCAACCCACTGCAACAGAATGGTGTGAACGCCAAAACGAACTTGCTATATTTGTTCGACCAAACAACCGGTAGTGTGTTCCACAATCCTGGTGGAGTAACACTGCAAAGTGGCGACCGCCTACCGCTTCGCGGCGATGCCGCGACGGACGCTATTGAAGTGGGCGAAGTTCTGACTTCGGCGAGGCTGACAAGTATTGAAACGACCGACACATCATTCATCCCTCCCCTAGTTCCCGTCCTCGTTCCAGAGCCAGGCGTACCGTCTAACTTCCTACTGCAAGATCGCGGACTTACCACCTTTGAAATCTTTGATGGTATCGGAACGACGGTCTTCGAATTGGACTTCGGGCCCGAAGTCCGTCAAGAAGTAAATACCTTTACCAACGGAAACATCGATTTCCGATTCGTAGTCGAAGACGGCAACTTCTTTGAACTCGATCCAAACGCAAATGTCGACGGTGATGAAGTCATCTACCAACTCGACACTGGCCCCGTCTTAGAAATCCTCCGATCCGATATTGAAGACGGTCAAATCATAACGGTCAGCGCCGGTTCGTTTACGGGAATCTTCGAGTTCGATCTCGACGGCACGGTGAACAACTCGGCTGCCGAAGCAGTTGACATTGCCGGTTTCGTCGATCCCACTGCAATTGCGGGAATTCTAGCTACCGTCATCAACGCTCACGAGGTTTCCGGTCGCGGTGGTGTGCTGGCCACAGCCGTTGGGCCGCGGATAACATTTGAAGCCGAACGCAGCGTCACGGTCGCACCGGCTCCCTCCACTCCCGGTGCATTGCCAACTCAATTGCGAATTATTGGCGCGGCAGACATCAACCCGATTCTGCAAGCTGTCCCGGGCGACAATATCGCGCATCTCGATAACATCACGATGCGGATCGCCAATTTCAACAATCCGCTCGTGTTCGAGTTCGTGAAAGACGGCATGCCGCCGTCGGGAACCGCCGATGTGGAAATCGCCATCACTTCAACCGATGACGCCGACACCGTGGCTCGGAAGATCGACAACGCAATCAATGGTTTTGCACGAGCTATTTCCACGCAACTCGTTGGAGATCGAGTCGTAGTAACGGCGCAAGGCATAGTCATTTCGACAAGCTCTCCAGTCGTCGATATCACTAACGTACTGGAAACGCACCTGGTCGCCATCGAAGAAACGATGATGAATCATGACTTGGGCGTCACAGTGGCAGCGACGGTCAATGCAACGTCTGGCTTCCTGGCGAGTGCGGAAGGTACCCGCATTAACTTCTCGCCAGCGGGCATACCAGTTCAAGTGGCAGACTTTGCGGGCGTTCCAAACTGGACGGATATTGGCAGCGCAACCGGGGTCGTACCTGGTAACGTACCAGTATTCGTCAACGCGGCGGACGATGAAGCGGCAACGATCCAAGCAATCGCCGCTGCAATCAACAATACGCTCTCGCCATCGATCACGGCAATTGCAGGATTGTCTTCGCTCCGCCTCAACAGCGGGCAACTCATTGCGGACGCACCGCTCGTCGCGCGAGGTGAAGGACCTGGCGGTATCATTCAAGGTGTTACTCAAACCGCAAGCGGTGGCATCTATGCAGTCAGCGACAACGGCGGCCTTTACCGAATTCAATTTCCCATCCCCGTTTCTAACGACCCCCTTGATTACCCGAGCTTTAATGACCCGATTCCTTTCGAAACTGGCTCGGTAACTTACATTCAGTCATCGGAAGCAGACTTACTTGGAATCCAGTTCGTTGGTCTTACCGAAGGTCCCCGCTCGACAGAGGGCCGTTACGCCAACATGCTGTTTGGTATCGATGCTGGCGGACGCCTCTACGCCTTCAACACCGCCGGAGTCTTGCAACCAGTTTTCGCCAATGGTGCGACGAGCATTGATACTGGCTTGACCGACGTCAACGGTCTTGAGTTCGGAAACCTGGAAGGTAATCTCTGGGGGCAGACGGGGGCACGTGGCCCTGCCACCGACAAGCCCACGAACTTCGGACACGGCACTGACCCCACCTTTAACGGAACTCGCAGCGACTTTATAGGCGTTGCCGATTTGAGTTGGAACTTTGGTGGCTATACCCAAACTGGTGGTGCCTACGGAACGATGGTCAGCAATCCGTTTAGTCTTGCAGGCTACTCGGCGTCAGACATTCCCGCCTTGTTCTTCAACTTCTACTCCGAGAAAGGTGCCGGAGATGTTGCTAAAGTCTGGATCACCGAAAACAATGGCGACGACGTGGGTGGCACCAATGACGGCAACTGGATCCCATTGATTGCGGACGTCACGGATCAATCGGGCGGCTGGTCCCAAATCGCACTCAACATGGGCGGCTTCGCTGGTCTGGAAGAACTTCGTTTACGCCTCGACTTCAGCTCCAATGGCGAACTGAACATCGGCGACCCCTTCTCGATCGGTTCGGAAATCCGCGCTCCCCGTGGTGTCTACCTGCAAGATGGCGAGATCTTCACGATCGATGACCAAGACTTCGAGTTGGATTCGGGAATCACACTAGTCATGCCTTCGGGCGATTCCATCCCGGCAGGCGAGCAGTTCACGATTGACGATGGCACGAACCAAGTCACATTCCAATTCGATGACGATTTCACCTTCCCATCCAATATCCAAGTCAATGTTGACGGCTCGCAGTTTTTCGACGGCCAGTCTTTCATAATCGACGATGGCCAGGGGACTGCAGACAGCGTCCAGACATTTGAGTTGGATTCTGGTTTCATCCTGGAAGCTCCCGCCGACGGCTCCTTGTTGCTTGACGGCGAGACATTTGAAATCCGCGAAAACGGGGTACCAACCGTATTCGAGTTCGACAACAATGACGATCCGAACGGCAACCTACCGATCAACATTCGCGACAATTACGGTCTGATCATTCCGGCCAACGGTACGATCGGAGCGGGAGCAGTCCAAGATACGGAACGCTTCTTTATCGAACTCGATGGCAACGGTCCAGTTTGGTTCGAGTTTGATTCAAACGGCTCGACAAACCCCACCACTGATCAAACT
>JBLHLE010000745.1:0-4586 GCA_047620805.1 Pirellulaceae bacterium | reverse complement strand
GACAGTAAGTGAGCAATTCGATTCTGCATGTTAAATCATTTTACTCGCCAATTTTTGGTTCATGCGAAGCGCTTCCGCTCGCAACAGTAACTCAACTTCCCACCCTTCCTGGCGGATCCGCAAGTCAAGGTAACTCAGAAAACGCACAACCGTCAGGTAGCCCACGACAATCCACAGCGCGAGTGGGAAATAGAAATAACCCATCCAGCGGCTGTGCGACCAGTCGTTGAAGTACACGCCTTTCATGAACAAAAGTCCGCCGTAAACGCACCAGATCAGACAAAAGGCGACGAATGTCGTTACCATGCCGCGAACAAACAGTTCGCCCATGTTGGGGTCGTGCAATGCGGAACTTCTTTGTCCAACGGAGACGTCGGCGCGTGTTCTTGCGCGAAGTGGATTCTTCTCGAGCAGAATTATTTCACTAATGAAGGGTCGGAGTCCCCGGTAAATCCAGAGGTAGAACAAGATGAAAAATAGCAGTACGCCGTCGATTCCTGCCTGCCATTCACTGTCGCGCTCCATCAGCAGCATGAAAATAATTGTGGGGATGACTGCGCGTTGAATTCCGTGGCACCACAGCAGTCGCAACCACGTTCCGTTGACGTCTTTTATGATGTCCTTCAATTTCAAGTTTTCGACGAAGACGGCCTGACCCAGAAATGCAGTCAGGAAACTCATTGCTAGCGGAGCTTCAATGTACGTCAGAACCGAGATGACCCATAGGTAGCGGAGAATGTGCCAACCGTATTCCATTTCAAAAGTTTGGGAGTAAACGGGCTCCAGCATCCAATAACAGAGGCCGAAATTGAGCAGCATGAATGGCGCGATGCCAAGCACGATCATAAAGGCGATCGATCCAAAGAACTCACGCAGGACCTGCAGTCCCAGGTCGAATACGTCGAGCATTCCACGCTCGCGAATCACAATTCGTGTTTTGTCAAACTGCACTTAATCTACTCGCGCGGGAATCCTAGAACGACAAAGTAAAACATTAACGCTCCACTACTGAGGACGGCAACGGTCGCCTTAATGAAGTAAGGCAACGCCGACGGTGAAATGAAGCCTTCGATCAAAGCGGCAAAGAAGAAACAAAGCATCGCCGCGGCCATCACAGGCATCGCCTTCTGAGCGGTATCCTCAAGTGAGGCCAGTCGAGTCATGCCATTGGTAACAATCCAACTCATTCCCAACCGCAATCCAGCACCAGCAGACAACACAATGGCAGTCAACTCGAATGGACCGTGTGCGGTAACGAATTCAATAAAGTTCTTTCCCTGCGGGACGTCCGGTCGAAACATGTAGCCAAAGCTCGCGCCGAGCGCGACGGCATTTTGGCCAGTGATGAACATCCCGGGAATGACGAGCAACCCGCCAACGAAACACTGCAGACCGATCGTTGTGTTATGGCGAATGTAAAACGACGCCATGATAATGTCCTGGGTCGGATCGCGGCCATTGATCTCCTGAGCGAAACTCGTTTCCAGGCGATCAATCCCCGTGTCGCCAATCATCTGTTCGGCGTAACCAGGCCAAGCTTCGGGTGAGTACGCGAGCCATGCGGAAATGAAGAATAGACCCCAGAAAACGCAGGACATCAATTGCACGCAACGATCGTTGAAGATGGCCTGTGGTACGTCTTGCAGCAGCATCTTGTTCCACATCGCAAAATCAAATCGCTTGCTGCGATAAAGTTGATTGTGGGCGCGGCCGACTAGTCGATGGAGATATTGAACGGTATTCGGCGGCAGTTGGTAGGAGTCGGCCAGGGCCAAGTCTGCGCAAGCTGCGCGATACAACGCCGCAAACCGCGCGTGATCCTGCGGCGAAATCCCAGCCTTTCGACGGGATTTGAACGATTCGCAGAAAGTCTCCAACTCCTGCCAATTCTGACGTCGTTTTTCGAGAAGTTCGGCGACTTTCATGCGGTTCGTCTCATGTCAATTAGTGGCGAATAATGACTGGGTTGTCAGCAGAGTTAGCTTGAGGGTTGCCAATTCCCGGTTGCGTCATGTTTGCTGGCGTGAGCTCTCCTTCATCGGTGCGGTCGGCAATGAAGCAACGATAGTACAGAGCACATAACAATAGGTCGTGGCTGGTATCGGTAGGCAACTGAAATTCACGGAGCAACGGTTCCGCTAAATACCTGGCGACTTCGCGACGCCTGGCGGTTGTGAAGAAACGTCGACGATCAACGTACGACGAAAGCGCTCGCGCCAAAGATCGACTGACTACATAATCTGTTGGGATGAAACTCGCCAATTGGCTCGTCCGCGCGTCTTCGAGTTTTGCGATGCCTGTCAACCAGTGCCGCTCTTCGACGATGACCATCGTTCCACACACTAAATCGCCAATACGTTGATAGCGCTTTGTCAGTGTCATGCAAACGAGACCGAAAAGAAACGTCGGGATAATGTATGCGGGCTGTTCGCTCCCGAAGACCTCAATGGAGAGCATCGGGAAAAGGTCGATCCAACGGAAGATATTACGCATGATTGCCTGTAGACCATTGATCGGTTCGCCGATCTTAGTCACCACGCGGATTCCCATGACCCATTTGCCCGGAGTTTGTCCGTTCATCAGGCATTCGAACAACCCGCCGTAGAACTGATCGAAAATGAAATACAGCACCATCAGAATCGCGACTCCGATTCCAGCCGTTAGGCTCGCTCCGATTCCGCCCGCGACTCCCGTAACCGCGGAGATGAGCAGCATAATCAGGAACGCTGCGGCACAGAAGATTCCAATTCGCAGAATGACATCGATTAGAAAAGCGGGGAAGCGGCGAAAGGGCCCCGCAACTCGGTAATTAAACGCGATGTTCTCCGGTGTCACAATTTGAATTGTGGAATCGAGTTGAACCGTTTTTCGCGCCATTCAATTACTTCGTTGCCGATGTTGTTTACTTGCCCTTGTCAGTCGAGCGAGCCTTGGTGGAAAGAAGGTTTTGAGGTTTTATCGAAAATGGCGACCGGCGTCGACTCGTTTTCGCTCTCGCTGTTTTGACGTAACTGCAATTGTTCTTGAATTTACCGTCACAAGCAAGCGCACGTAACCATAGATTCGCCCCCCCACTTGCCTCTCGCTATCAGACCTGTACAACAAAGTGCTCGCGTTGGACTGAGCTAATGGCTTGGCGGGGAAGGATCTGGGTTGTACGACATCGTGCCAACCAACGCGCGGTGCCGGTTCGCTCAAATTGGACTGCGACCTCACTTCTACACCTATCCATCTCGTGTAACGACCTTCGCTCGTAACGACTTACATGCGATGGCCCAGCTTTGAGCGACACGAAAACATCGCTCAATTTGTCTCCTGACGAGTTATCTCCCGATGCGGAAATACTCGCAGAAACGTAACTTTTTTAGATTGAGGTTCTGGCTGATGTCTGATCTGAGCGGCAAAGTAGTTGTTGTAACCGGGGGTGGTACTGGAATTGGCTTGGGAATTGCTGAAGCACTGGCTGCCGAGGGCTGCAAAGTCGTAATCGGCGGCCGGCGAGAGGAGAAAATCCGGGAAGCGGCCGAAAGCTGCGACCCACCGCTGTATTACCACCAAGTGAATGTCGGTCAGCGACCCAGCGTCAAAGATCTCTTCGAATGGGTCGAAAAAGAGCTCGGCCCCGTCGATATCCTCGTCAATTCGGCCGGAGTGAACATCAAAAACCGCAAGATGTCTGAAATGAGTCCCGAACAATGGGACGAAGTGATCTCGGCCAACGTAACTGGCGCTTACAACTGTATGTATTGCGTGTTGCCTAAGATGCGTGAAAAAGGTGATGGAATCATTATCAATATCTCTTCCATTGCCGGTAAACGAGCAGCGGCTCTGGGTGGCGTTGCCTATTGTGCTTCAAAATTCGCCATGACGGCGTTGGGAACAGCCGTTGGCAACGAAGTCGCATCCGAAGGCGTTCGTATCACCAACATCTATCCTGGCGAAGTAAACACGCCGATTCTCGAAAATCGCCCTGCTCCCGTCAGTGAAGAACGCAAAGCAACCATGCTCATGCCCGAGGACCTGGGCCACATGGTCGCAGCCATCTGCAAGCTGCCACCGCGAGCTCACGTGCCGGAGATGGTGATCAAGCCGCTGGTGCAGGAATATATTTAGGAAATAACAAACGGCAAAGAGCAAACTACAGTTTGCTTTTTGCCGTCTCGTCCCCAGCTACTTCGCACCGCTATGTAGTTTCTCATTCAAGAACCGCAAGATATCGCGAACCGAAATAATTCCTTCCGGCGTGCCGTTTTCGCTCACAATGGGTACGTGGCGAAAGCCGCCTTGGTCCATCCGGTGGACGGCGAAAGCGATACTCGCGTTGCTCTCCAGCGTTTCGGGCGAGTTGGTCATGAACTTTGAAATTGGTTCATCTGCGTGAGCAGCGGCGTCTACATTTAGTCGTCGCAGCGCATCCTTCTCGCTGAAAATCCCAACGAGAACCCCGTCTTTAGCGATGAGCACGGTTCCGACGGAGTTTTCGACCAACGTATTGAGAACGCTTCTAACCGTCGCCGCTTGATCGACGACGAGCGGCGTTCGCGGATCGAGATCCGCGATTGTATCGGACATGATCGACCGTTCTA
>JBLHLE010000744.1:0-4587 GCA_047620805.1 Pirellulaceae bacterium | reverse complement strand
GATTTCTTTATGGGGACAAAGCGTTAGGTCGTTTCGATCAATAATTGCCGTTGGTGTCGCACGCCGACGGCTCGCCGCGCTCGTTTCATGATTTTGGAGCATTGGTAACGCGCTTTTTTCGCGCCTTCCATGAGGATCTCCTCCAATTTCTTGGTATCGGCGAGGTATTCGTTGTACTTCTCTCGAGCTTCGCCAAACATCGATTCGAGCAACTCAAAAAGTTCCTGCTTGGCTTCGCCATATCCGTAACCGCCGGCCTGAAACTTCGCTCGCATCGCTTTGTCTTGCTCCGCATTGGCGAAGTATCTGTATAGATTGTAGACGTTGTTGGTGTCTGGATCTTTTGGCGCTTCGACGGGAATTGAGTCCGTGACGATACCCATCAGAGTTTTGCGAAGCTGTTTGGGCGGAGCGAAGATCGGAATGACATTGTTGTAGCTCTTGCTCATCTTGCGGCCGTCGATTCCGGGGATCGTTTCGACTTCGGACCGAATCACCGCTTCCGGAATCACAAAGATCTCTTCACTGTATGCATGGTTCATTGACTGCGCCATGTCTCGAGCCATTTCGACATGTTGCCGTTGGTCTTTGCCGACGGGAACAATGTGACTGCCATAGGCCAAGATGTCGGCGGCCATCAGCACGGGATAGCTATACAGACCCGCGCTAATTCCGCCGTCGGGGTCTTTGCCCGCTTCGACATTAACATCGAGGGCGGCCTTGTAAGCGTGAGCTCTGTTGAGCAGGCCCTTCGCACAGAAACAGGAGAGGATCCAGGAGAGTTCAAAAACTTCGGGAACGTCCGATTGACGAAAGAAGACGACGTCATCGGGCTGCATTCCCAACGCCAAGAACGTCGCTGTCAGGTCGTACGAGTTATGTTTCATCTGTTTAGCGTCGCGGAGGGTCGTTAAGGCATGGTAGTCAGCGATAAAATAATAGGCGTCGTATTGTTTGACCAGCTCGAGAGCCGGCTTGATCATTCCCAGATAGTTGCCGATGTGAGGTGTTCCAGAGGGCTTGATTCCAGTCAGGGATATCTTTTTGTCAGACATAAAGCTGTTCTCTATTCGATGATTCGCGCTGTTTCGTAATGCTAACTGTTCTCTATATATTTCGAAGGTACTTCACAGCTTCTCCAATTTCAAAAATTGCGTTGTCAGAATTTCGGCGTCCGACAGTGAAGTAGCCGGAGTAGCGTTGTTCTTCGAGTACTGCGAGAAGTTCAGGGAGATCGGCTGATCCGCGTCCTAACGCGACCTCGATTCCACGACCTTGGGCAAGGTCGCGAACGCCATCATTTGCGTGCACGTAGTGGACGTGTTCGGCCAGTGCCGAGAGCGCGTCGCTGGGGGAATGGTCATTGACGATTAGGTTGCCGGGGTCAAAGTTCACGACCAGCGATCCAATTGGCAACGCCTTGATGAGTCGGCCCAGGTGTTCGCCACTTTCCGTTCCCGTTTCAGCCGCCATCATGGCACCGACGTGTTGTCCGTACCGACCGATGTCAGCGAGTGTTTCGGTTAGCAGGTTCCAATCTGGTCCTTCTGGTTCCTCTGGAACTCGACCGATTTGGTTGACGACGACGTTCGCTCCCAGCTGGTAGGCGAAGTCCATAGCCCGTTTTGTAGCCTCCACTCGCTGTTCGAGTTGGTCGAGGACGTTGTACCCTCGCCTAGTTCGAAAGCTGACGGCACAGACCCGTAGATTCAGATCATCCAGCATTTTCCGGACTTGCCGGACGGCAGTACTGGTCATATCGGCGGGAATTAGTTGATTTCGTGCGTCGATTTCGACAGCATCGGCCCCCAATTCCGCTGCAGTAAGCAAAGCTTTCTTGAAGGGTAGTCTCAAGCTGGCGAGTTGAACGCCAACCTTAATCTGCATCACAACTTGGGTTCCTTTACTGAGCGTTAATTAGCGCCGATAGAAATTGGCGCCAGAGAAATTGGCGCCATAGACACGACGTGGGTGAAATCGATGAACTGGTTATTTCCGCTGCTTATTCTAACGACTCCGCTGAACGCGCCTATCGAGATTCAGAAGTCGGAGGCCGTTCAGCTCTACAAATGTGACTTTGAGACGGGAACTGACACCAACTACGACGACTGGCCCGACGGCTGGCGTCGGCAGACTGGACGTGGATTTCCCTTGTACTTAAAAGTCGGAATCGAGCAATCCGAGGAAAATTGTCCATCGGGCCGGCGTTGCATGGTCGTTAATGTGGATGGCGGTTCCGCCGCGGTCTACTCTCCAAAAATACCGGTTACGCCACAGTTCAGTTACCTGATGGAGGGATACATCCGCATCGTCGGGCTCGTTAACAACGAGGCGTTTTACACCGTCACGTTCTACGACGTCAATGACGTGGCCGTGCAAGTCGACGAGTCCCCGCGGTTTAAAGCGACGACGGAATGGGTCAAGACTTCAATTGGCCCGATTCTTCCCGAGAGTAAAGAAATCCGCTACGCCGTTATTGGAGTGCACGTACACTCCGGCGATCATCCAGATCTGAGCGGCAGTGCGATGTTTGACGACGTTTGGTTCGCCCGCGTACCCCGGATGTCGCTCAAAACGGACCGCGTATTCAATATTCTCTCCCAAGATGAAACCGTCTCGCTGATCACGGATTTCTCTGGAATTCTAGAGCGTCATCCGACAATCGTCTTCGAAGCCTGGGATATCGATGGTCGCAGGTTGGTCCACATTCGTCGTTCCATCCTCGAGACGGCGGTGGATGAAGATGGCAATGTTCAAATCGACGCCAAATATTCCGAGGACAATTCGTTGGGAGTATCGGGTACCGCGATTTGGCAACCTTCATTTGCTGAGAATGGACTCTATCGTACGCGCGTAGCGATTGAAGGTAAGAACAGAATATTGCTTCAAAAGTCTTTGAGTGTGGCTGTAATCGATTCGCCAGAGAATCTTCCCGCTGGTGAGTTTGGATGGACGTTACCCGAAGACGGCGGTCCGTATACGTTGGATCAATTGCCCTCAATGTTGGGCCGTGTCGGAATCAATTGGATTAAGATTCCCGTGTGGCGGCGAGTTGACGATAGCGACAAGATCGACGAGTTCATCCGTTTTGTGGAACGACTGTCGTCCCGTGGAATCCGCTCCGTGGCGGTGCTAGACAATCCACCCGATGAAGTTCGAGAGATGTTGGCCGAGTCTCAGAAGTTCTCAGTGGCATCGACGTTTGTCGATCGAGATGTCTGGCGCCGCGCGATTGATCCCGTTACCACACGTTTATCGCTGAAGGTGCGGTGGTGGCAATTTGGTGGAGACGACGACACGAGCTTTGTCGGTTTCCCCGGGCTCGTTGAAAAACTGCGCGAAGTGAAGGAACATCTCGAGCGATTCGGACAAGAGATCCGCTTGGGTTTTGGCTGGCGTTGGATTAATGAAGCGCCCGACAAGCACGCGCCGCCATGGGACTTTTTGGCTTTCACCACGAAAACGCCGTTTACCGAAAAGGAACTTGGCGATCACCTTGCCAATCCCAGCGTCAAGCAGTCTTCTCCGTTTGTAACCATGCGGACGTTGCCGCACAGCCAGTACGACTTAGAGACGCGAGCGCGAGATCTAGTGACTCGCATGGTCGCTGCGAAACGACATAAGGCGAAGGCGATCTTCATTCCGGAGCCGTTCGATTTGGAAAACGGATTGATGGATGAGGGGTCGCCAACGGAAATGTTGTTGGCGTGGCGGACAACGGCCAAGTTCCTCAGTGGCACTTCATACGTCGGTTCGATCGAAATGCCCAACGGAAGCAATAATCATATATTCGAAAAAGACGGCAACGCCGTAATGGTCGTGTGGAATCGAGAACCCGTGACGGAAACGATTTACCTGGGCGAAAATATTCGACAAGTCGATTTGTGGGGTCGCACGTTTCGTCCAGAAACCGTCACCGAAGACGACGTTCGTCGACAACAAATTGAGGTGAAGAAGCTGCCGACTTTCATCGCCAACGTGAACCCAATGTTGGCCAAATTCCGCATGAGCGTCGAATTCGATCGGACGCAGATTTCTAGCGTCTTTGGTCGCGCTCAAAAAGTGAATTATAAATTCGTGAATCCCTTTCAGCAGGGAATCGGCGGACGGGTTTACCTGAAAGCCCCTGATGTCTGGGATATCGAAGGGGGCGAAAGATCGTTCAAGGCTTCTCCCAACGACGAAATCAACTACAGCTTTCAGATTCAATTGAATTCCGGAGCTAGCAGCGGGATGCAGCCGGTGCGGATGGACTTTAGCTTTACCGCCGATCAACGTTATGTCTTCAGTACTTACCGAACAATGGAAGTCGGTTTGGGCGACATAGTAATCGAGTTGAGTACGGGATTGGACGACGATGGCAATATGGTTGTCGAGCAGCACCTGACAAATCGTACCGATCGCTTCGTCAGTTTTAACTGCCTCATGTTTGCACCCAAGAGACGTCGCATGCGGCAGCAGGTGTTGGATCTCGGTACAGGAACTACCGTCAACTATTTCATTCTATCTAATGGCGCTGAGTTGGTTGGTGAGGAGCTGTATCTACGAGCTGAAGAGATCACGGGTAGCCGGATCTTGAACTACAAA
>JBLHLE010000743.1:0-4592 GCA_047620805.1 Pirellulaceae bacterium | reverse complement strand
AAACCCCATCGGCTTCGATTCTACTTTTCCCGAACGAGGATCAATTCCTTGCCCGTTCCCAATGCCACCGCGTTTCCCAGTGCCGTCTCCGTTTCCACCGCCAACGATGTCTGCCAGGTCGAGCCCCGGTTGAAGCCGACCTATTTCTTGCAGAAGTTTCTCCTGCGTGGCCTCCAGCTCCTTCTTGCCAGCGTCGCCGATCGCTCGATCCCCCCGTTTGACGCCCGCGAATACCGCCCGCAGCTGGTAGTACTCTCGCTGCGATATCGGATCGATTTTATGATCGTGACAGCGAGCACAATTGACAGTCATTGCCATGGAGGCGGTCATCACTTGCGTCGCCATGTCGTCCAGGTCGAGCGAACGAGCCGCTCGTTTAAGAGTATCGCTTCGCGCTTCTACCTGTCCGACGAAGTCCCAGGGTCCGGCAGCGAGGAACCCTGTCGCAACCAACGCTTCATTACTGCTTGGCCAAATTGCGTCGCCAGCTATTTGCTCTTGGAGAAATCGGTCGTACGGTTTGTCGTTGTTGAAGGAGTCGATAACATAATCGCGATAACGCCAAGCAAAATCTCGGCGTTGATCCCGCTCGAATCCGTGCGTATCCGCGTAGTGGGCGATATCGAGCCAGTGTCGTGCGAACCGCTCTCCGAAGTGAGGAGAATCGAGCATGCGATCGACGAGTTTTCCGTAAGCTTTGGGATCGGTGTCAGCAACGAATTCTGCAACATCTTCTGGCGTTGGCGGCATGCCGTGCAAGTCGAATGATAACCTACGGATCAACGTGGCGCGTTTGGCGCGAGGCGACATTGACAATCCGTTCGCCTTGAGCTTTGTGCGGACGAAAGCGTCAATCGAATCGGAAGTAGGCTTATCATTGAGGACTTGCCAGGCCCAATGTTTAAGTCGAGGATCTTCGCCGGCCAAGTCGTCTGGCCAGTGCGCCCCGTCATTGATCCACTTTCGCAGAACCGCGACTTCCGCCTGACTCAATCCGTCACCTGTGGGCGGCATTCGATATTCGTCATCCTGCGCGGCAGTCACATATTCGATCAAGGGACTGTCGTCCGCCTTCCCGGCGACCACAGCGACGCCGTCCTCCAACGCAACCGCGCGAAAGTCCAACCGAAATCCCGACTTCTGCTTCTTGGGACCATGACACTCAAAGCAGTGCTTCACAAAGATTGGTTGCACGTCCTTAGCAAAGTCGACGGCAAGAACGGGGCAGGGGAGCGTCAGTAACAAACAAGCAATCATTACACTTTGCACGACAGGCTCGAGAGCGTGAAGTCGAGAACACGAGGGATCATCAGATGAGATGCGCATAAAGTTTTCTGGTTTTGAAAGAATCCAGTTACCTGTTTCAAAAACTGTTGTACACCAATCATCCTGTACTCAAATCGCCGTGTCAAAGCTCAATTCTCTTTGTAACCCGCTCGTGGAAAATAAGTCGCAATGTGAGCGATTTCGCCCGCTAAGTCCGCATTCTACGTCGCAGACGGCGCAAAATTAATCCCCACTCCAACTCGGACTGGGGATTAGGAAGAAAAACTGGTTTTGAATACGTCCGACGATTAGATCGTGTTAACTGCGTCCCGCCCGCGATTATTCAGAATTGTGTCTTCGCTACCGACGAATAACTCATCTAAACCGCCGCCGCCGTTGAGTGCATCGCGATCTGCATCGGAGCTGAGAGCCCCCAAGAAGTCGTGAATGTGACTTACGGACCAATTCAACAATACGGCCTGCAACGCAACATCATCGGCTTCGTTTTCAGCTTCGCCGTCGATCAACACGTCGCTGCCGCGATTGCCGAGAATGCTGTCGCCGCCTTGCCCGCCGACTAGCAAATCGTCGCCATCACTGCCTCGCAGCAAGTCGCTACCGAAACCGCCAAGCAGCACATCGCGACCACTTCCACCAACTAGAATATCGTTACCGATCCCGCCAACCAGCAAGTCGTGCCCGCCGCCGCCGGTGATGCGGTCGTTACCTTCGTCGCCAAACAGGGCATCGCTACCGGAGCCGCCAGCGAGCGTATCGTTGCCACTGCCACCGTAGAAAACATCATCGCCGGAGCGGCCTTGAATCAGGTCGTTACCGGCTCCTCCGTCGACGACGTTGTTTCCTTCGCCAGCGAGAATCGTGTCTCGGCCGTCACCACCGTGGATGGTATCGTCGCAAGAGCTGGCACTGATAATATCGTTGCCAGCTTGGGCATCGATTACTGAGGCAATGCAATTAGTAATCGATATTCGATCGACACCATCGCCACCGATAATCGAGACTAGGGACGATGGCGAAACATCGAAACCACCGTACCGTCGGTCGTTGTATCGCACGAAGACTTCGTCTGGCCCAGCACTTTGAACGATGATGCGATTTGACTGTCCATCGATCCCGCCGATGAATACGTCGTTGCCAATCTTAGCAACTGGCACGATTTCAATTCCATAGATTGCGACGCTACTTACACCGCTATCTTTATCCGTTGCAGTTACAGAAATCGAGTAGTCACCAAGCTGTGCATAGCTATGCGATGTCGGCGCCGGCGAAGCCGCAGCGGGACCGAGCGTATCGGTAGCTCCATCGCCCCAATTGATCGCGAACGTGAAACCCGCGTTCTGGTCTGCGACCGAAGGATCCATCGCCCAGAACTCGAAGTCCAAAGTGAGGTTCGGAACACCGTCGACAGGTCCCGTGATCGCCGCAGTCGGAGCGACGTTGTTAACCGTTACCGTATGACTGGCAACATCCGCAAACGTACCGTCTTCGTCCACCAGAGAAACGCTGACAGTAGAGGTGCCGTTGTCGTCATAAACATGCGTCACATCGCCACCGGCGTTAAACGTCTCGCTACTGCCGTCGCCCCAGTCGACAACCCAATCCGTAACGGTGTCGTCACCTGGGTCGGTAACTGTGCCGAGATTCAGAGTCAGCGCGACGCCTTCGTTAACGGCTGCATCAGCGGCTAGCGATATCCCTGGAGCGACGTTGGCGATCGTAAAATCGTGACTGGCCACATCCGCGTACGTTCCATCTTCGTCTGTCAGCGAAACGAGTGCGGTGTAGGTACCATCGTCTGCATACGTATGAGTTACATCGCCGCCGGCGGCGAAAGATTCCGTATTGCCATCGCCCCAGTTGACCGCCCAATCGGAAACAGTGTCATTGCCTGGGTCAGTCAGAGCGCCGAGGTTCAAAGTAACGGCCGCACCCTCATTGCCGCCAGCATCGCCACTAACCACGATCGCTGGAGCGACATTGTTAATCGTTAACGCCGCCGAAGCATCGTTGCTTCCTCCGACTCCGTCGTCAGCTCGAACAGTCACAGTGAAGCTGCCACTGTCATCAATCGTTGGAACCAGCGCGTTTAACGCTGCCCAGTTGAGCGTCGGCGTTGGCCCGGTCGCGTCACTGAAGTCGCCGTCGCCATTGATGTCCCAAGAATATGTCAAGGAATCAAAATCGATGTCTGTCGAACCAGAGGCATCCAGGACCAAATCGGCACCTTCGACAATATCGTAGGGGCCACCAGCATCGGCGACGGGGTCGGAGTTGACGATTAGATCACCAAAGAACTGAATCTCACTCAGACCTACGAAACTCAAATCCCCACCGTGATTGCTGACGATATCGAAGCGAATTAACTCCACCCGATCAGTCTGGGGGAACAAGCGTACGTCGAACTCTTCTCCTGTGTAGGATAGTGAGCCATCAGCTTGCGCCACATTCACCGTGCCAAGCGACACAAAAGGCTGACCAACTGCTGGCGAAACAAAGACTTCAACCTCATTCACTCCACGGCCCAGCAATTCCGGTCGATTGGGCAGATCTTCGTTGTAATTCCAAAGGTGGATTCGTTCCAATTCGTAAACGTCGCCCAAGTTGTAAGTGATATGAGCAATCAGACCGTCGCCAGCGGCAACGTGTGGATCCTCTATTCCTTGGAACGTACCTTGACTCAACCACATGCTTCCATCGGGAACAATTCCGTGCCCTCCATTTGACAATCCAGATTCGTCAATGGTATAGATCGCCAGACGATTGAGTCCCGCCGTCTCCGACGACACCTCGTCGACCGAAACCGTTGGGATTTTTGGTTCTGGAATGTGTTCACCAAAGAACCGAATCTCGCTCAGTCCAGCGAAATCATTATCGCCACCGTGCGACGAAATGACATTTAACTGCACGCGGCGAACAAAGTCCGCATCGGTAAAAGTGGACAAGTCGATATCTTCGCCGGTCTCATCGGTCAGGCCAGTTGCGGGCGAGAAATTGAACGTGCCAAGCGAGACGAACGGGTCATCGATATCCGTCGAGACCAGCAGTTCGACCTGATTTACTCCGCGAGTCGCGGAACCTGCACCTTCGTTGTAGTTCCAAACGTGAAGCTTCTCGAGATCGTAAGTGTCGCCAAGGTCGTAGACGACATCCGCAAGAAGTCCATCGGCCGCAGCGACATGCGGATCTTGCCCGCCACCGAACGAGCCCTGACTTAGCCACATGGATCCATCGGGCGCGTTGCCGTGAGTCTGTCCACTTAAGCCTGAATCGTCCACCGTAAATTCAACGCCTCTGTTGAAGCCGGC
>JBLHLE010000742.1:0-4594 GCA_047620805.1 Pirellulaceae bacterium | reverse complement strand
TCTCGTACTCACGTCTCGTACTCACGTCTCGTACTTGCGAATTTTCCGCCAACGCCTTACTCATCTCATCTGTCAAAAAGGGTAGCTGCTATGATCCGCCGCCAACATGGATTTACACTGGTCGAATTGTTGGTCGTTATTGCCATCATTGGCATACTTGTCGCTACCCTACTGCCCGCTGTTCAGCAAGCTCGAGAGGCCGCTCGTCGCACGGAGTGCATGAACAACCTCAAGAACCTTGGACTGGCCGTGCTGAATTACGAAGACGTTCACAAGGTGTTGCCGCCTAGCGGTATTATCGACAAGAACCCTAATCCAACACTGGGCAATGGCGAATTTCAACATCAATCGGGGAAGCAGTTCAGCTGGATCGTTTTGATTCTGCCGCAAATGGAACAGCAGCAGATATACGAGAAGTTCGATTTTGAACAAACGGTTTTCGAGCAAGATCAGTACGAACCGCAGTCGTTTGAAATTCCTTCACTGAGCTGTCCCAGCGATTCCGTTCGCCGCGGATATTACATCGACCAAGGCAAGAAGTTCGCCAAAGGTAATTACGCCGCCTGGGTCAGCCCGTTTCATGCAGACTTACAAAACCGCTACCCCGGTGCACTTGGTGGTGATGGCCAGCTACTTGCAGCTATCGAAGACGGAACGTCGAACACTGTAATGTTGACGGAAGTTCGCAAGCGAGACCACGAGGGAGATCCACGGGGTGCTTGGGCACTTCCTTGGACGGGAGCTAGCCAACTGGCGTACGACATGCACCACAAGGATGGCCGTCCCATTGCCGAGCCAGGGCGTTTCGAACACTGGGATCATCCCTCAATTCCGCGGCAAGTTCAAAAACCGAACAACGTTGGCCCAAATACCGACGTGCTCTACAAGTGTCCCCAACCCAATAGAGCTCAGTTGATAAAGATGCCTTGTGCCAGCTACCAGGATGCTCGCTATAAATCAGCGGCTCCTCGCAGCCAACATCTCGGTGGAATCAACACTGTGTTCGTCGATGGCCACGTCATATTTCATACTGACGAGGTCGATCGAATTCTGTATAGTTACATCATCTCTGTCAATGACGGTCGGGCATTCAGTGTTACGGAAGCCATTCGCTAGTTGATTCTCTTGGGCTCTTAGTCGCTATGGAAAAACTCCAACGCATTGCGTATGGAACGCTCTTCTTGGGTTTGCTACTAATAATTGGTGGCAAGTATTACCCCAACGCGGGGAATCCCGATACTCGTTGGCCGATGGCGAGCGAGGAGGAGCTAGAAGCCACTCGCCTTAAATTCCACGGACTCAGCTACAAGCATGCTGGGGCAGAAGGCGCCGAAGATGAAGCGAAAGTGCTCGCCGAACTCAATGCCGCTGAGAAAGCATACAACGCCATGGGAGTGAAACGCGATTGGGCCGTCGATGGCCCCAATGTCACGGGCGGCTATCTCTATTGGAGTGGTATCGTCGTCGCCACCGTCGGCATCTTTATGCTGATCGGTTCTCGCACCGACGACTAGCTTTCTGTTTTTTCGGCAAGTTTTGAGCTGGGCCTAAGGTTTGAGCTGGGCCTAAGGTTTGCACTTTCGATCTACAGCCAACCGTTGTGTAGTGCACTGGCAACTAACACTCGCGAGCAGCCCGCCTTTTGCAGTCGTTCCACATCCTCCTGACATCGAACACCACCGCCACCAATCAGTTCGACATCACCATGTATCTGCTTAATTGCTCCAATTAACTCCACAGTGCCACTCCCCTGCCCCGTTCCTACCTGGGCCAGATCCAGCACAATCATGCGGCGGAAATCACTCTCATAAGCCAGCGAAGCAATTTGCAGAGGCGTCAGATCTTTCCACTCACCGCTCGCAAGCGGGTTTCCAGCTCTCAAGTCCAAGCTGAATATGTCTCGAGGCAAACACGCTGCGCCGACTGTTCGAAGTGTTTGTGGATTCGCCAGGTTTTCCAAGCCAATTACGAGTTGGCTGTTCGCGGCAAGACTGGAGCGAATCTTCGTCAGATCGGCAACGCTGCTGACACCTGCGTCGAGCAGCAGGGATAGTCCGGATGCTTCGATCGATTTCCAGTCCGCGGAATTCGGCGCGTCGCCTCTAATCGCATCCAGATCGGCTACGTATATGTCCGAGCAACCGCATTGCTGCGCGAGTATTCGAGCAATCTCTGCAGCGACAGTTGAATCGAACAGCACCGAACGAACCGGTTGATAAGATTTACGTTCACCTGCAACGGCATGCACGACCTCCGCGTTCATCAAATCGATTACGGGCAAAAGTACTTTCGAGTCCACTCTGAGTCTCCCTTTTTTAGCGTCAATGCGGTTGCCAATCTTACTCCTAATCGACGGCCAAATGTTGGCGCGATGACCGCGCCAAACGAGAGGCAATGGAAAACCCGCACGTTTCGCAGGCTGTTACGTCCCCAGCGCAGAGTGTCCAGGGAGGTGAGAGTATCTAAGCTAAGGCCCCCACCCGCCGCCCCATTTTAGAAAAACCGACGTCGACCTCTTCCTCTTCCTCTCAATTCGCTTTGAGGCAATCGATAAATCGCCAGCTTTAAAGAGCGACTTGAGTGGGGAGGTAACTCGCGCCAGAAGTCTTGTCTTTCCCCAATTTTTTCATGGGTTACACGCGGTTAAACGAAAGCCGCCAATACTTGGATTAAAGGCATGGTCAGAAACCCCAGCTAACGCGACTCGAATTGGGGAGGTAACGCCCGTATTGGCAGAATCGCGAATCGTAGAACGCAACTAATCCAGAATGTCGCGGCGATAGAGTGGCATGTGACGGTAGTAGACTTCCAGGATCATCGTGCACAGCGCCGTGTTGTAGAGTCGACCGCCAGACAGGCTATGTTTGTCGTGGAAATACCAACTGCCACGTTCGTGCCCAAACTTCGATTGGGTCGCAACCAATCGATCGCGAAGTTGTTCATTCCAAGAGTTCCAACTAGGCGCTTCGTAGTGGTGAAGCACTTGGGTCGCATAATAGTTGAAGTACATATCCGTTCGCGAAGAGCCGAGTCGATAGATGTGTTCGCTGCCGTGTCGGAGAGCGGAATGCGATTGTCGCCAGCCCAGATACATTCGCGACAACAAGCCGACTGCAGTCGGCGTTGCTTCTGCACCTGGCGTCCGATAGCCATAGTACGCGCCGTTTTCCGTTTGAACTTTGTCTAGATAATCGCGAGCTTTGGCAAACGCGTGAGCGGGGATGTCGAGCCCCGCCATTTTGCCGCTCTTCAACGCCATCAGTTGCCAGCCGAAGACTGTCGTGTCCCCCGCTTGATTGGGGAAGTATCGCCAACCCCCGTCGGCGTGCTGTGCATAGACTATAAAGTTCAACGCTTGTTGAGCGGGTTCGCGATACTGCGAATCGCCCGTCATTGCGTAGGCTTCGCACAATGCGACGGTCGCGATTCCCTGCGCGTACATCGTGCCTTCTTGTAGATCGTAGCCGTTGGGTGACTGCTGGCGGGCGGCGATTAGATATTGCAGGCCCCGGCGAACATTTTCGCCATACGTTTCGGACGCGGTCGTTTCACCTGCACCGAGAAACGGCAGCAGTGCCAATCCCGTCGCGCCGGTGGTCGTTTCCGCCGTTCCCGACTGGGAGCATTTCCCAAGGCACGGCCCTTCGCGCAAGTTGAAACGCCAACTGCCGTCGGGGTTTTGATGCCGAGCGAGCCATGCCAGTCCTAAGGCGACGGCAGTTTCACTTTCGTCCGTCCCACCAAATTTTGACAGTAGCCGAGCTTTCGCCTGCTGCTTCCGCCCCTCGAATCCGCCACCGCGTGGGCGATCGTCTGATTGCATTAATAAATCGATTCCGACTCGCGGTAACAGTGATCGGTTGCTGTTCGGCCCCGCCGAAACTGCAACGCCAGGTAACAACTCGATTGTCTCGGGAGCAGCCGGTATTGTCGCCAAAGTTGAGACATCGTTCGCCTCCGTCGGCGGAGCAGAAATCATGGACGACAGATCGACAATGAGCAGTTCCTCTTCCAGCGATTCGTCGGGAATGGCTATGCCCACATTCACTACCATGCGTTCAGCCGGGGACTTCGTTGCCGAGTAGAGGGCGTACGACATGGTGAGGATCATTCCGCCGTGTATCAGGAAACTGTAGGCGATGCCCACAGCTTGCCACTTCAGTTCGCCACTGCTCGCCTTAATTTCGTCTGACGTCGGCGGGGCAAGAGTCGACGACACTGCGACAACGGAGAGGGCGTCCGTTTTCGGTAAACTCGCCAGGGCTACCGGGGAATCGTTGTGGTTGGACAAGGTGTTATGATCGGTCGTCACAATCGCTACACTCGTAAGAAAAAGACGCTGGGCAATGTCAAGCCGCGCAAGTGTAGCTTTTTCCCACAAACTTAAACTTAAACTTCGACCTCAACTTAAACCCACTCCGTCCTGTTCGGCGAGCCTAGCCCGGATTATTCGTAACCCGACGCGTAAGCGAGGAAATCCGGCGAGTTTCCTCGCTTACGCGTCGGGTTACTATTGCGCCGTGTTTTGGGAAAGTTGGCGACAAACTTCATGTCCACAAACGACTTGCAATGAGCTAAGTTCTACTCATGAATA
>JBLHLE010000741.1:0-4595 GCA_047620805.1 Pirellulaceae bacterium | reverse complement strand
CTCAAGGCAGATATACTCAACGTCGGCCGACTCTTTCAGCGCGTCAGTCCAGGCAACGACGGATACGGCACAATCCGGATCGGGCACGAAGGCCAGAACAGTCACAGGAACCTCGCTCGGGCGGCACTGGAATCACACAACGAACTCTACGAGTATAATGGGACTCGAGAGAAATCGCCAGTGAGGGCGTCGGTTTCATTTTTTCGTTTTTGATGATTCAGTGAACGCCAACTCGATCTGCGATTCACACTGGACGACTCCCGATACGGTCTGGGTCGTCGCCAAGACGACGAAAGTTAACAATGTTGCAACCTTGACTGTACGCATCGCAAGTCTCATGTTTTGGCGAGAGTAAACGGGTGGTTCTTATGAGAAGGCGCGACCGCGTTGACACGTTCTGTTGAGGCGAAGTTCCGATATTGGAAGCGAAAAAGGCCGCTATTGCAATGGCGGGCCGTTTCTCCAGAGGCAGCGAAACCGATGGCAGTGCCACAATTTACAGGCAGATCCGATTCATTAGTTTGGCAAGAAACGAACGTCGAATGCGAATTAAGTTCGGTGGTTCTCAACGAACCGATATTCTACCAGAGGTCGCTCATTCGCCCCACACAAACAGCGTCTCGAAGTTCAGACGTAATAGGAAGGTTGGGCGAATTCTGATGTGCCGCTACGATTGAGGTGTGCCGTGGAAAAATCTTGCGAACTGAACAGACTTGATCTGCATCGAGTCGTAGCGGAACGCGCCCACGTCGAAGAGCCTCACTGTGCGATTTCTTTGAAGCTCATTTGCGCTTTCACAGCAATCGCGATCGGCGGCTGGCTGGCCACTCGAAACATGTGGTTTATTTGGGCGTGCGGTGGCTACCTCGTGAGTTCCGTGACGTACGACAGTTATCATCGCTGGTCGTCCCTAATGGAAACGGACAGCGACAAAGCTCGCCGCAAAGCGATGGAACTACTGGATAGGCTGAGGGAGAAAAGCCGCTCGCCCGAGTCAGGTAACGGTTGGGGCCTGCTTTTGTTTTCACCAACATTCTTTGTGGTTGGCGTTGGCAGGGTGTTAGATGGCGACCTGGAGGGAGGAATTGCGGTGTTACTGTGTGGTGTCGTATTCATGCTATGCGGGGGTTTGTTAGTCCTAGTCGGACGCCGACGGCACCGGGAAATCACCGCCCTGGAAATCACCGCCCTGGAAACCACCGCCCTGGAAACCACCGCCCTGGAAAGCCCGCGACTCCGTTAGGTGAATGTCCGTTTTCTAACTCGGCTCGTTCTTAAACCTTACTTCTTTCCGTTCGGTTGGAGCGGACGCCCTTTGTACTCGCCACCGTATTGGTCGCGCAGTTCGTCGCAACGCTGGCGAAGTGTAGCCAGCGTTTCTTGGTAGCTGGGGTCGTCAACGAAGTTCTTTAGTTGATCGGGATCCGCTTTCAGGTCGTGCAGAAACTCGTAGTCGTGTTGGAAGTAGCGAGCGTAAATGTATCGTTGGTTGCGGACTCCTTCCCATTTGGGGATGCGGTGTCCCATTTCCAACAGGTGTTCCCCCAGGAAGTCCGTCCGCCAATCAGCTGGCGCTTCGTCCGCGACCAAAGGCGCCAATGAGCGGCCCTGATATTGTTTGGGAGCCGCCACGCCAGCTAGATCGAGAAATGTTGCCGGTAGGTCGACGTTTAAAGCAAACTGCGGCACCACGCGACCTCGTTTGTCGGTGGGCAAACGAGGATCGTAAATGATCATCGGTACTCGAATGGACTGTTCATAGTGCGACCATTTCCCCGCAAAGCCGCGGTCGCCCATGTAGTAGCCGTTGTCGGCGGATACTACTACGACGGTGTTCTGGTCCAGCCCCTTCTCTTTCAGTTTCTTGAGCACGCGACCAACAACGCCATCGATGCCGCTGATCATGCGGAAGTATGCTCGGATGTTGGTCTGGTATTTTTCAGGTGTGTCCCAACGCCAGAAGAACCGCTCGCGATTGATTGAGCCTTTGAGGAAATCGGGTTGGCTTTCGTAGATCTTTGGATCGTTAAGGCGCGGTGCAGGTACCTCGATATCGTCGTACATGCCATCGACTGCCTTGGGCCAAGGGAAGTGGCCGACTCCCGGACGCTTGTCACTATCTTCCGCATGTGATGCGTTAAACCAAAGATTCAAACAAAATGGCTTGCCTGCTGGCTGTGAGTCGAGAAACGCGACCGCTCGATCGCCGATCAATTCTGTTTCGTGGCGGGTGCTGCCGTCGGCTTGTTTCTTGAGGTAGGGGTGTCGCGAAATGCCTTCGTACTGGTCGTAATACTGACTCTGATTGAAACCCTTCGGCATCTTGGCGTGCCACTTGCCAAAGAAGCCATTGCGATAGCCCGCCCGCTGAAGCAGCTTTGGGTAGATGGTCGTCGCGGCGGCCGAGCTGACTGCGTCGATCTGTTCTTTGCGGCCGTGGGATCGGGACCACATTCCCGTCAGGATCGTCGCGCGGCTAACCCAGCAAATCGACGTAGTGACGAAGGCGTTCTCGAAACGCACACCTTCACTTGCCAGTTGATCGATGTTGGGAGTCTTAATGATCGGGTGCCCTGCACATCCTAGTGACGTGTTTCGCTGGTCGTCGATGAAAAAGAACAGAATGTTCGGTTGCTCCGCCGCAGTCACTTTCAAAATGTTGCCGATGACCAGGAGAAACGAAAAGGCGAAAAACAGTATTCGATGTGTCTTCATGGGAGTCTAACCAAGGCTGGAAGGCGGAAAGCAGAGGGGGAATTCGCATTGTCTAACAAGTACGAAGTTCCGACTATAATATCTTGCTCGCGTACACTTGCCAACTCGCGTCTGTCGTCGACGGGCGACTGCAAGTCCCCCAGTGATTGGAGTGCAATAAGAATTCGTCTTCCGCGGCGATCATCGTAGACTTGTGTCTTCGGAGGGGGTGTCTTTGGAGGGGGTGTCTTCCGCTGCGGCCGCCAGGGCGCCGGGTGAGGAATCCGTAACAGAGCGAAGTCTCGATCTGGCGAAACGTAGCTTTTGGAATTGGCGAATGTGTTGTTCGCGGAAGGTAATGTCTTCCCACGGTTCATGCGAAAGGTCGTGAACGAAGTTGTGAACCTGCTCGGCTTGCTCCGGCCATGCGGTGTGGAATTCGTGATCCGGCGAACAGACAAACAGCAGCTGTTTTCTGGCTTGGTCGGGGTACAGTCCTCTGCCGATTGCAAGCCAAGTCTTGCCGTCGTCGCCGGGAAGATTGAACACGTAGAACGCTAGTACCTCGTCGTGAACAACGACGTTACGAATCACTTTTTGGTAGCGCGGAGTCAGTATCGGATTCTCGCTGACCGATCCAATCACCGGAAGCTCCTTGGCCTCGTCAATGTGATACTCAAGAAACATACGGCTGATCGTGGACAGATCGGTACGGAATTGGGAACGCTCAAAACGAAGATCTAGCAAAACGTCCGCTGGCAGTGATACCGATGTCGGGAATGCCGTTTCACTAATAAGCCCCATCAAAAATACTGGCACCGAGACGACCAAGCCACTCAATGCAATATAACGCAGCTTCTTCGTTTGTCCTGTCATGCGCAGCTCGAACGACGTCGTAATCATCGGGACGAGAAAGACGACCGTGGTCAGGACCATCAATACCGAGATTTTTGTGAGGAAGGAGAACACGTCCACCACGCCGAGGTAGGGAAGGTACACCGAACCGAACTCGAACACCTGCTTGCCCGCAATGACCAGCAGAAAAATCCCGATGATTTGACCGTACAGAAACAACTCGCGTCTTCGCACCGAGGAATGAACTGCGCCAAACAAACATGTGATCGGATAGAAGAGGTAGTAAGCGAACGGCGCAGGGGCATGACGCTCATAGAACGTTGATAAGACCGACGCCGAGAAAAATGCGCGTCCGAGCACCGGGACTTTCTTCAGCCAAGTGATCCATTTGGCGTCGAAGTCAATCTTCCCCATCAGGCCGTAAAAACAGAGGACGAAGACAAACACTACCATCATTTCGTAATGGTGCCACAAGACGCACATCACGGCATAGATTGGCGGCACAATAATGAAGAAGGCGACTCGGAATAAATAACTAAATAAACCTAGTTGTTTACGGGGTCGTTTCGAAGCAGAAGCCGGTTCGTCGGTAGCAAAAGATTCTTCCTTGGCGTCGACCGAAGGCAACGTCTCTGCCACTGTTTCATCTGCCACTGTTTCATCTGCCACTGTTTCATCTGCCGCGTTTTCATTTGCCGCGTTTTCAAAGCCCTGAGAATGGGAGCGGCCTTCGTTTGCAGGCGGCGATTGGCAGTGGGATGCCAGGGATTGAAAAAGATTATTTGCGGCGGTGGAAATTTTGGTGTCAATCTGCTGTTCTTCGCGTTGCTGCGCAGCACTGCTATCAGCGGCAGCGGTGATGAGCTGCCCTGGTTTATCTATTCTGCCGCCCACTTGTTCTAGTTTGTGAGAGATTGCCACTTACTGTTTCCCTGCTGACTTCGAGAACGCGCACACGCCGGCCAAGGTATCGGCGACGGGTATTGCCAGACTTCAGCAAAATTGGGGCAGGGATCCGTATTGGCAAACGTGTGGACATGAAATTG
>JBLHLE010000740.1:0-4610 GCA_047620805.1 Pirellulaceae bacterium | reverse complement strand
AATTTCAACTACGTAATTTCAACTACGTAATTTCAACTACGTAATTTCAACTACGCAACTTCAACTACGCTGGCAACTGTGATACAAGCAGGCGATACTCGTCATTGAGCTCGCGTTTTAGCGCTCGTGTATCCGCAGCGACAAGACACTCCAAACGTTCAGTCATCCTCGACGTTTTGCCGAGTTTGTCGCTAGAACTGGGAGCGAGCATCTCATCAACCGAAAGTCCCGACAGGTCATATCGAGAGCTAGTCACTTGGATCCGAATAATACCTGCGGTCGCGCCATTCTGATTCATGCGCTATGTCCTATGGAAGAAGATTTAATTCATTCTCATTCACTCAGCGTCTCGTCCGATGCTTGATCGCCAGATTGGCCATGTTGTTGAAAATGATTGCGGTAGGGGGGGGAGTAAGTTGGCGTAATGGGCAATATATCGTTGTATCAATAAGAAGTGGTACTTTTTAGTTTTGCGAGCTTAACGCGGGGGCTAATAGGAACCAGGTGAGGAGATCTCCGGCTCGACATACAATCGCAAATCTACGTTCTCTCCGACGATGCGACGCACATCTCTCAGCAGATTTCGCACCTGCTCGCGCTCGCCAATACACATACCTGCCTCGATGTCTTCGAGCAATTTTTCCGTGGCGCGACGCCCGTCATCGCTCGGCAAATTCAGACTGTGCAAATTCAGACTGTGCAAATTCAGACTGTGCAGATCCAGACTGTGAAAATCCAGACTGTGAAAATCCAATTTGGGAGTCCCCGTCGCGACAACTTCATCAGAACCGTCGAATGTGATCTGGGTGACGAATTCGTCATCACTTAACGTGCCACAGGTCGTGTCGGTTTCGCCCTCCGCCTCGACAACGGAAACGATCTCGAATTCGCAAGGCGATTGAGTTTTTCCAGGCGATTGAAGTAAAGGATTCGAGTCGACTGCGGCAGGAGGCGAAATGGACAATCCAAACTCATAGCAACCCATTTGAATCACACAGCCAGCCGTTAGTTCAGCACTTTGAACGGGTTGGTCGTCTAGCAACAGCTCTGGTCCTTTTCCCAACCAGCGGATCGATACGCCGGACGCATCGAGAAACACATAGCAGTACACTTCGGGAAATTGCAGATCTCCCAGAACGAGGTCGCATTCCATTCCAGAGCCGATCAAGAAAACCGGGACTGCAATGGGGCGAGTCTTGTACCTAGCCCAGCCTCGAAGGATTTGCAACGTCGCCACAGGAAGCGTGAAGGGAGTTGTCCCTTGGCTGTACGATTGGCGAAGTGGATTTGATGACATTGACATGACTGGTGCTTCCCTACAAACCAGCGGGATTCGATATGGACAGGCGAATCTTCGAGTCGGGTATCGTAGACTTCGCTCTCTCCCGTTCATCGGCCACAGCGAGTTGCTCAAGCCAATCCACTCTACGACCCAGATCCTAAATACGAATACCCGGTACGGATCGTCGGGATTGGGAAAGCTGGGAAAAATATGATCGGCGAGAACGTCGGGATGATTCGAGTCAACTCGCGATTCCGAAGCACTTGGTCAGCATCAAATCTGGTAGTTGTTCTCGGGGGCCAAATCATCGGGCGTATCGTCACTCCGAATCCGCAGTCGCGGTTTTTCTAGCGTGACGGTCGTGCCAGGTGGCACGCTACGCGTAATCCACACGCTAGACCCGATGACCGAGTCCTTCCCAATGACGGTCATACCGCCGAGAATCGTCGCGCTGGCGTAGATTACAACGTGATCCTCAATGGTTGGATGACGTTTCATGGACCGAATGAGATTGCCGTCGCCGTCGGTCGGGAAACTTAGTGCCCCGAGCGTCACCCCTTGATAGATTTTGACGTGATCACCGATGTGGCACGTTTCGCCAATGACGACACCCGTACCGTGATCGATAAAGAAATGATTGCCGATGGTAGCGCCGGGATGAATGTCAATTCCAGTCTCCTGATGAGCCCATTCGGCCATCATTCGCGGAATGAAGGGGACTCCTAATTTGTACAATTCGTGCGCCAGACGATGAACAGCTACGGCCGACAAACCTGGGTAGCAAAAGATAACTTCATCCAGGTTTGTGCAGGCTGGATCACCGTCGTAAGCAGCTTGCACATCCGTCGCCAATACCCTGCGAATATCTGGTATTCGATCCAAGAAATTGATTGCAATTGCCTGTCCTTTGGCCTCGAAATCAATCCGCTCCTCCATGCAGTTGCTGTTTGCGCCGTGCATCAGTGCCCGCCCGATCTGAACGGTGAGTTTGTCGTGCAGACCGTCGATCAAATCGCCAACATGGTATATGACATTGCCGAGGTGCAGGCCTTCTCGCCGACGATAACCCGGGAAAATTATATCCATCAAGTCTTGGATGCATGTGATAATTACATCGTAACGAGGCAATGGTTGATGCCCCAGATGATTGATATTCCCGAGCTCCGTATACGTCTTAACGATGCGTTCGGTCAGTTGAGGGAGTTGCTCTTTCAGACGAAAATCGGAAGCCATGGCAGTACTCAGGACGGAGCGAATGTAAGCAAACGGAAAGAAACGACAAGTCGTTGCAAGAGAGAGGCGCGATGTCCGGGAATTAACCCGGACAAATACAGAGACAAGAGAAAACTAGGTTACGGATGCTTTGGAACATCGATGCTCTCTGTGGCTACTAAAGTGGCGGCTACTAAAGTGGCGGCTACTGAAGTGGCGGCTACTGAAGCGGCGGCTAAGGTGGGTTACCAAAATAATCTCGAAACCGACGAGCTGACCTCGAAGACGATCTAAGATTCAGATAATGGTAGGAGTTGAGCTCCAGAAAATCAAGGTTCCAGAAAATCAAGGTTCCAAGACATGTTTTCGGCAGCCTTTTCCGTCAAAGTAAAGCCAAAATCAACAAATCTTAACCAGCAGCTCTCGTTCGAACATCTCCGCAACGCGATGAACCTCAAGTCAGCCGGCTGAGCGGAAGTCTATTGTTCACCCCGGCTAAGCGACATAATGAACCGGTCAAATGCCTGCCGGTATTCGTCTGTCTGGAGGCTGTTATGCGTTCCACCGGGGATAGAAATGAACTGCTTTGGACCCGGTGCAGCTTCGTACAGCTTTTTCCCAAGTGCGTACGGGATAACCTCGTCGGCGTCGCCATGACTACATAGCAACGGTCCATCGTAGCGTTTGATCTTCTCCAACGAATTCAGCCGATGCGTCATCAGCATATGAACGGGCACCCAAGGCAAATGGCGATGAGCGACATCCGGCAACGATGTGAATGTACTGGCCAGCACGAGACCTTTTGCTCCGTCTTCCGCGGCCAGATCGACGGCTACGGCGCCACCCAATGAGCGTCCCATGACGATGACTTCCGACTCGGCAACTCCCGCTCGTTTGGCCAACCAAGCCCGCGCCGCGCGGGCATCTTTTAGTATGCCGAATTGCGACGGCTTCCCTTCGCTCTTGCCGTAACCCCGATAGTCAAAGGCAAACACTGACAATCGATGGCGCTGGTTCAGAACCGCAAGCGTCTCGATTCTGTGGGCCACCGTCCCGGCGTTACCATGACAGAACAATGCGATACCAGCGGGGTCGGGATGACCAACAAACAGACCGTGCAACTCGACGCCGTCCGACGATTCAAAAAAGGCGTCTTCCACTGACAGATTCGGTATTTGTGGAACGCGACTAGGGTACTCCGTCGGGTGAAAGATCATCGAACGTTCCAACGACGCCAACGGTGAAATGTACTCCATGTGAGCACAACCGCTGCCAAGAATCGCCAGCATCAAGCACGAGTATCGCATTCACTCAACCCTACCAGTACCAAACAACGCAGAAAAGAAACGACAAAAAACGATGATCGGCTGGTACCAAAAACTGGCGGACCGCCGCAAGTGCAAAAGAGGCAGGATGATTCTGGCAAAAAGAGTGAACTTTGGGGTTTGTAGTTGGCATGAATACGAGAGCGGCTTGGCAAGCGGACATCTCCGGCTGACGCTGACTTCTACACTGGCTCCTTCACTGGCTCAGCTAGGAAGGCTGGGGATTGTGGAGGGATCTTTTGAGGAGAATTGCGGCAAGATTCGGCCGGTCAAACTTTTTCACTGGCGAGACGAGCAGTTGGAGCCCTTATCGCAACTCGTCACCGAAGATCTGAGCGGACGCTCACGACCGCGCCGCGTTCTGGAGCGTGACTGGGTCACTTATTAACGAATTCTAGCTTGATGTTCTTGTCGTAGATATCGAGCGAAATGGTGTTCACTTTGTCGGTAGACATGTCCAGCAGATAACTCGCCATGTATCCCCAATTTTTCTGCGTGCGTTCGTATAAATTGCCACCGTTGCGTACATCGAGGCAAAGCATCCGCAACTCTGGTGGCTGATACCGAAAGCCAAAGTTACCGTTGGCGACAGCGCCTTGATATCGGTTTGCCATAATGAAGATCGGTGTCAGCGAAGGTTGCTGGACATTGAACAACTGACCTTCAACGGCCTGCTCCCACACTTTCTTACCGTTCACGGCTTCGATTGCGAACAACTTACCATCCAAGAATTTTTGACCGATGTATGCTCGGTGAAATATTGGCGACTTCTTCTTATTTGGATCCGGGAT
>JBLHLE010000739.1:0-4616 GCA_047620805.1 Pirellulaceae bacterium | reverse complement strand
ACACAATGCGACCGTCTACGCCGCTGGTGTCGCAATGACGCTACGGGGAATCGACGAGGCTGAAGCAAACTTGTCAAACTACGCCAAGCAATACCGCATGTTAGCGGTGATGGCCAACTACGCGTCGGCGACTGGTGGGCATCCGATGGCCGGAAGAAGTGAGATTTGGAATGAGTCGGGAGTTATCGTCGCCCAGGCCGCGGGCGAAGGCGAATGCATCGTGCTTGCCGAAAACGGCGGCGGGTGGATCGGACGCGTAGTGGAAGCGTGAGGAAGAAGAAAACGGGCCAAGCCTCTTTGTTTTCCGCATCGTGCTCTTACAGGCAAACCAGTGCCATTTTGGATTGGCGTCTGTTTTTTTTAAATTCTGGCGTCCTCCGCTACGTTTGCGAAACCTGCGATGCTGTAAGACTGGCGAATAGTCGCGAATGAATTCGGTTTGACAGGAAGTTTGGCAAGCCAGATAATCACGCTGTCCCGTTAGTCTTGATACTCGCTCGTCAAATGCTTCATTGCGATGGCGACAGGAAGTGGAGTTCCGCGATGAACGAAATTGGTAGTTTTCGCACTCGAACCTGTGGCGGGCTAAATCGTCGCGCTTTCGTGCAAACTGCGGCGTCGGTTCCGTTGGCGCTGGGACTATCGGCTGGGGCAAATGGAGCTGTCGGTGGCGCGGCGAAGGCCAAATCGGTCATTGTTGTCTGGCTCTGGGGTGGACCGAGTCAGCTGGATACGTTCGATCCCAAACCAAAAGCTCCCAGCGAATACCGAGGTCCTTTCGCAGCGATTTCGACCGACACTCCAGGTGTTCAGTTCGCCGAACCGCTTCCGCGACTCGCCCAACGCAGTAACCAATTCGCTGTGGTTCGTTCCACGGTCTTATCCGGTAATCACGGGCTGGGACCACTCACCGGTGAAGCCATAGCAATGGGGCAGCCAAACTTCGGTTCCGTCCTTGCGCGGCACCGCGGCAACGACCGGCAGTTGCCTTCTTTCATTTCGATTGTCCCCCCGAAGGGACCCGGTCACGGCGCATTCCTGCTGACGCAGAAGGGTCGCGGTGGAGGTGACTGGGGGAGTGCCTACGATCCGTTCATGGCCTCCTGCTCGGCAGAAGGCGAAACGGCGCTGAGAGGATTCAAGTTAATCGACGGACTTTCGTTGGACCGATTGGACGACCGGCGACTCTTGCGTGCGCAATTGGACAAACTCAAACGCAACGCCGACGGAGTCTACGATCAATGGGATCATCAATTCAAGAGCGCTTACCGTCTGTTGACCAACCCGGAATCGGCCAAGGCATTTGACGTGAGCCTCGAGCCGGCAAAGGTTCGCGAAAGTTATGGATACACCAGTTTCGGACAAAGCTTGTTGCTGGGGCGGCGATTGGTCGAGGCGGGAACTCCCTACGTTCAAGTGAATTGGAGTCTCGGCGTCGACTCTGTGGACGAGGGTACCAACACCGGATGGGATACGCACTACAACGCCTTTGGGCTGATGGTTGACTATCACGGCCCCATCCTCGATTGGGCGCTGTCGGCATTGTTGGACGATCTGCGGGAACGCGGATTGCTCGACCAAACTCTGGTTGTCGCTATGGGTGAAATGGGGAGAACACCAAAGATTAACGACAACGGCGGTCGCGATCATTGGGCCACCTGCAGCTCGCTTTGGGCTGGAGCGGGAGTGAAAGGTGGACGTATCGTCGGCGCCACCGACGCCATTGGCGGACATCCCATCTCCAAACCGATCGACTCATCGATGGTGGGAGCGACGATACTGGACCGAGCCGGAGTCGATTCGGCCACGCGGGCACAATTGAGATTGTTGCCGGGAGCTGAGGTCATTCATGATTTGTTTTGATGCGTATCTCAGCGGGCGATCGCGCGTTCCGTTGGCGTTCGTCTGGTTGACCATTGCGACTATTTCTAACATCATGATTTCTAACGTCGCAACTCCCGGTTTTGCGGCCGAGCCCGTTCGCTTGACGACGGACGGACGAGTGAAACGCGACCCCGTCGTCTGGCACGACGGCAAGCAAGTGACATACTCGACTGTCACCGATGAAGGTGTCTCGCGACTGATGCGTTTAGATCTAACCGATGGATCGACCGCCCTCTTTCATGCAAAAGAAACCCTTCCAGATCGCGAACTGACGGTGTCGGCCGACGGATCGATTTACGCGTATGTTTACGTCACTCCCGACGGACAGCGGGGCAGGGTGATCGTAAAAGATACGCAACGGTCCACGACGACGACTTTGGAGCCAGGAAAATTCGGTCTCTGGCCAACGCTGTCTCCCGACGGCCGCTACGTGGCATTGACCGTTAACGCGGGACCCATGGTTGCAGTCGACCTGTCGCGAGTCGAAGCTTCGAGTACGATGGTCATCGAGGCCAAAACGGGGGGGCCAGTCTCACGTCTGACCTACGACGACGCCCGTTACGGCGACTTGTGGCCCAAGTATTCTCCCAATGGACGCTCGATCGTTTTTAGTTCCCGCCGCGACGACGATTTTGAAATCTATTTGATGAACGCCGACGGCACCGGACAACAGCGTCTGACCGAAAGTCCAGGCGTTGATACGCACCCCTCATTTTCTCCCGACGGCCAGAGAATCGTTTTCACCAGCGCTCGCGATCGGAACTACGAAATCTACACAATGAAACTAGACGGCTCCGATCTGCGGCGGATCACCAACGACGCGGGGCGAGACGACTTTGCTTCCTATTATCCAGACGGCAAACAACTCGTTGTCGTTTCCCAACGCAAAGGCCGCTACGACCTGTATTCGATTCAGGTCGACTCGGATTGAACTAGACGATTTGGAAGTCGCGATCCAATTCGCAATAGAAACGCAGGGACCGAGAATACTAGCACGACGCGCAAGCGAGTGAATTCCCTGCGAAGAAATACTCGCTTGCGCTTCGTGCTGGCACGCCCCAAGAGACAGCTGGTCCCAGGGCGTTGCCCGCGTTGCCCTGGGCTGACATAGGGCCGACCCTGCGGGCCTAAGGATGGTAAACGGAAGCGGGTCGCAAGCCTATTATGCGGCAAGCCAGTGAGTTTAGTGAAGCAATTCACGAGCGAGCCTCCGTCTCACTCATGCCACATTTTCGCTGGACAAACTATACATCGTATAGTGAGCTACGGTGCGGTTTCTCCGGCGATGATCTCGCAGTTGGGCAGCGCTGCTTGCAGGCGTGCGAGTCCGGACTCTGTGATCCCCGTGTCGTGAATATAGAGCTTTTTCAGTTGAGTTAATTTGGCGATGTGCTGGATCGATTTGTCTGTGACTTTCGTTTCACCAAGGTGCAGCCCTGCTAGGTTAGTGAGGCGCGCTAAATGCTTCGCTCCTTCGTCGGTGATGTTGTTGGCTCGGATGCCGAGGTACTCGAGCTGTCGCATGTTTTCCAAATGAACCATGCCAGCGTCGGTAACTTGAGTTTCACCAATTGGCAGGTGCTTTAAGCTCTTGACTGAGGACAGGAGTTCGAGTGTTTGGTCGCCAACCCGCGTTTGAAAGAGATTGAGCCATTCGAGTTTCGTCAGGCTCTTTAGATGGCGAATGCCATCGTCACTGATAGAGGTTTGCTCAAACGAGAGGTCTGTAATTTCAGGGAATTTGTTGAGCAACGCGAGGTCGCGGTCGCCGATCTTGGTGCGGTTGGCGTCAAAATTTGTTATTTGCCCGTGCTTCGAGAAAATGCGAATGCCTTTGCTCTTGAGAATTCGAGCGGCTTGATCTGCCGAAATCGCACGAATTGGATCGACCCAGTTATCGTACGCTCGCTGTTGAAAGTCTCGTCGTAGGGTTGCACCATCACTGTTGCCGAATTTAGTCCGTTGGATCAACAGCAGGTAGATGGCATCATTCGTCGGATCCACCCAAGCCTGAGTTCCGAAGGCGCCGCCGTGACCGTACGAACCCGCTGCCAGAACTTCGCTGACACCTTGCGGATTGCGGACGATACACCAGCCGAGTCCCCAACCGTTTCCCGGAGTGAAGCCAGTGGTGATGTTTCCCGTCTTCAGCGTTGTCATTTGTTTTGCCGCTGCTGCGGAGACAATCCGAACTCCGTCCATTTCTCCGCCGCTTAATATCGTTTGATAAAAGCGAAACAGATCGTTGGCGGTAGAAAACAGTCCGCCGGACGGATTGGGGGTCGGTCGCACATCGCGATTAGTAATGCCATGGCTGGCCACGGCGAGTCCGCCATTTTGTTCGTCTCCGGGTTGGTACAGCGTTACTACGCGTTCCCATTGTTCTTTGGTCGGATTGAATGTCGTGTCGTTCATCTTGAGCGGCGAGAAAATGTTCTGACTTAAGAAAGCGGTGTACTCTACTCCGCTCGCGACCTCGATAATCCGACCGCATACTGAGAGTCCCGAGCCGTATTTCCAGCGACTGCCGGGGGCAAACTCCAGTGGTAGCGATGCAATCGTTTTGGCTTGTTCTTCGAGCGATGCTTGGGCGCTCAAGTTGCGTGGACGCCGGATGCCCGACGTGTGTGTCATCAGGTCGCGAATTGTCAGAGTCCGAGCGTCACTGCCGTCGGCGAGCTTCATCGTCTTGAATTCGGGGATGTATTTGCTAACCGGGTCTTCGACAGACA
>JBLHLE010000738.1:0-4628 GCA_047620805.1 Pirellulaceae bacterium | reverse complement strand
CCGTAATCTCAATCATGTGCTGAATGTTGCGTCGGACTACATCGAGAAACAACAACAACGAAGGAGAAGGAATGCTTTCCAACGATCGCACTTGATACGAATCCATATGCTCTCTCTGGGACTGAGTTTGAGTGGGGCTGAGTTTGAGTGGGACTGAGTTTGAGTGGGACTGAGTTTGAGTGGGACTGAGTTTGAGTGGGCGTTCGGTTCTAATAGCCCTTGAGACGACACGAACCACACGAGATTACTCTCCATATTTTCGCCAGCAGCGCAGGAGGGTCTTCGATGGGCGGATGTGGTGGGGCGGGAATCTTCGAAACAACACGACAAACGGACACAGCAAGTGTATCGCGTTGTTTAAGACTGAACCAGACGCGATTAGCCAGAACGTGGCGGGAAGGTGACGTCGACCAATTCGCCGGGACGATCTGAAATTCCTTTGGGCAAGCCAATCCGCACCGGCAATCCGTATTCTATCATCCTGCCGTCCTGCAACAGATTCGCAGGAACGAGCTCGTATTGCGAACCTACTCGATCGACCGATGCTGCGACCGGGCGTCCTTTGCCATCGCGTTGCTTGAGGTAGACGGTGTCGCCGGCTGCAGGAATAATATTCTGATACTGGCGGAGGTAACTGATGATGTAGCGACCGTGATCAGAGGCGACGGTCACGACGGGATCGCCGGCCAGAACATTCTGACCGGGCCAACAGTAAACTGCAGCGATCGTGCCAGAAATGGGGCTTTTGAGGTTGAGCGAGTCGATCTGATGTACGATCTCGTCGATGCGGGCCTCCTGGGTTTTGAGGGCGGCACGCAGCGGCGCCAGTACTCTTTCCACTTCGGGAAGGTCAACTTTTTTATAGGTTTGAAACAGTTTCTTCGCGCGCTCGCGTTGCAAGACTTCCTCGTCAAATACTTTGGCAAGTTCGTCCCTTCGGGCTTTCGACGCGGCGCGTAAAGTTTTCAGTGCTTCGAGTTCAATCAGCGGGAACAGTCGATCGACTCCAAGAGGTTCGACTAAGTTGAGCTGAGTGACGAGACCTTCGTAGGTCATCCGCTCAGATTCCAAATCAACTCGGCGATCTGCAACCGTCGCGCGGCGACGTTCGTATTCCCAAGCAAGTCGCGTGCGTTCTTTCAGCTCACCTTGGGCCATCTGCGATATGGTCAACTCCATCTCCGCCTCGGAAGCAGAGATCTGAGAAATGAATTCGTCCATTTCTAGACGTAGAATACTGATGGAAAGCCTCAAAGCCGAATCGTCAAGACGACCAAGCACTTGTCCCTTTAGCACGCTGTCGAACAACGTGTATTGAACGCCCGGAATTTGAGACAGAACTCCGTCGGAAGTCGCAGAGACATCGACTCGGACCACTTCGACACCGCCGACGGCATTAGAAGTCGTCGTATGTCTATCCCACAGCCATAGCGTCAGCCCCAGCAAGATGATGAACGTTAAAAACGGCATCACGCTGTACCGAAATCGCCGCCAGCGGTGAGCTAACGGCGTTGGAATTCTTTTTCGGTCGGCCATACGCTAAATTTCCGACTCGTCTTCCCGCATAAACAGGGAGACGTTCTCTAACCCTTCAGTTTGTCTCAGCGCCCAATGTAGTTCGCTGTTTCGAGTTGGATTCCGCAACAATAATCGATACGAAAGGTCAACGCCTTCTTCCGTCAATCGCCGTTCACTCGCCAAATGGATCCGCGAGCAGTGCTGGTCCAGTATCTCGTTCAAGGTCTTCACACCAGTAACAAGATCACCCGCCAGGCGTAGTGACAAAATGGCATCATATCGATGGCGACTACCAAACGCCGTTAATCGCAGATAACCAAACACAAAGCCCACTCCAACCATTCCAATTATGGCGGTGGAGAACCTTTGCGTCCCAACTGCGAGTCCTTCCATGATGGCCCACAGAATAAACGCGGTGTCGCGAGTATCCTTAAGGACATTGCGAAATCTTACGACGGCAAACACCGCCAACAATCCAAATGCCACGAACATGTTGCCGGACATTAACATGATCATCAACGAGACGATCACGGGCACGACAACTAACGAAGCAACATAAGTATTTGAATACGACAACACTCGGTGAGTCCACATGTAGACCCAGCCGATCACATGACCGATCACAAACGCCAGCAGCAGAACAAAGACCGTCAATTCTGGACCGTTAGCGCTTCCGAGATCGGAATGGAACAACGTGTATGTCCAGTCGCTCATTTATCTAAAATCCCTGCTGAAAACCGAACGATGAAGTTGAAGGCTGCAATCTTGCTGCCTCAATACAATCAACGTACTTAGGCACGGAAGTCCGTTCTAGATTAAATACTCTTACTAGCTCCCCCATCCACCCTGGAAATCGGTCTGTGAATTTTAATTCCAGGATCACCCCACGCATACTGATTTTGTTCTGTTTTTTTGGAATCCTCAGCGGGTCGCCGTTGGTGTAATAACCCCCGTATAACTCGCGATCAAACGTCACTCTGACGTGATCGCTATACTGCGAAACGTAGGCCTCCCGTGAATAACTCACGTAATGAGCCCCCACTGCGGCAACTTTGTCCCGCAATTGACAAAAAGATTGCAGTGCCATCTGTGACTTTTCGCGATTATCGAGCAGCGTGTCATTTGACGGCCAATTGCCGCGTAGCAGATCCCAAGCACCTTGCTTGGAAATACCGCATCTCTCCTTTGTTATCACATTCGTCGTCCGTTTCTTGACTTCCAAAAACGCCGGCGAATCGGGCTCATCATCGTAAAACCGAATCCGCAATTTGAATCGGTTCTTCAAACCCTGAATCGTTTGATAGTAAAGGTTTAACTCGGGTGTATCCATGTACAAACTGTGTACTGGGTAGCCGACGGTCCCCTCAATGTAATTATCGTCAGGTTCCAAGTAGGCGCGACCGAAATCTCGAATAGCTCGCGCAGTGCCTTCACTAACCCAATACTTGAGTTCAAAGCGACTGGCCTGCATTTCGTGCTTGAACACCATGCGGTAGACTCACCCTCTGGGGCCTAAAAAGTGGATCGTCGACGAGTTGCGACGGCAAACATTTTGTTGATGCAGAACTCTTGCCGGTTGGCGAACGCCATTCGGGGATCTCAAGGATCTATATTAATTCAAACTTCACAGTCCGTCACGCTAACCTGACTTACGTGAAGCAAAAACCTTAACAATTTTCTGGTCGAATCTCAAGGGTTATACCGCGCAGGACCTCCTACGACCCCCAAATTACCGATTCGACTCCTGAATTATTGTAACAAATTAATTTACGCCTCCGTAAAACCTACTTATACTAACTAAGTTACGTCACTTTGTTGGAAAATTCATTTCCACTGGTAGAACTCCTCTCACCTGACCTGCGTCCAAATTGAAGAGCACTTAACCGCGTAATTCTTGGGAATCGTGCCTTGGTGATTGGAATTACGTAGTCATCATGGAGTTAATTCGGATTAGGGCCAAAGGCAACCAATTAAGGAGATGCATGCGTGTCCCCTCGTACTAAAAGCACTTCACAAGAGTGTTCGACAAGACCAGCGCAATTTTCGTTTTCAAGTCTATTCAAACGTGCAACAGGCACTCGTAAGCATCGCAATCGCGTACGACAAGCACGCGGCCGCCGCAACGTGGTCGAGTCGCTCGAGTCGCGCCGTATGCTTGCGGTGGTCTTGGAGTTCATACCAGACACCGGAACGGTGACTGTCGAAAATGGCAAGACTGTCGTGACAGTGGCTCCCGACACATCCATCGGCTTCAGCCTGGATATCACTGGTGACTCAGACTTCATGATGTCCGCCTATCAACTTAACTTCAGTGATTCATCGACCGACCTCGATTTTAACACTTGGGCGGAATTTGAAGACGGGCCCGACGGCATCCCCTTTAACGCGGACGACATTTTCTTCGCGTTCAAAGGCGACAGCGACATTGTTCGGGACGGATCAGGCCAAGTGCTCGTGTCCGCTTCGAATAACAACGCAAGCTTGTTTGTGGATATGCCAACAGGCGTGACGAAAACGATCGGATTTTTTAATGTTGTGGTGCCTACTGCGGGCGGTAATTACGACTTGATCTCTGGCGAACTCGGCGTCCCACCGGTCTTTTCCCGAACCGTGATTCTCAAAGATATAGCAGCCACGGAAGTGCCGATTAGCGACTACGGCAACATCACGATTCGCGTTCAGGAACCTGGACAACCGGTCGGAAATGTGGATTCGGCAACGGTTCCGGAAGACAGCAGCGATAATTCGATTCCGGTCTTGGCCAACGATACCGATCCCGAAGGCGACACATTAACTATTGTTAGTGTCGAATCGTTCTCGAACGGCGGATCCGCTACGATCAATGGCGCTGCCGTCGACTACACTCCGGCCGCCGATTTCGCTGGCACCGAAACATTCACCTATACGATGACTGACGGCAACACAACTCCCGTGACGGTCGCAGTTTCGGTAATGGTCACCAACTCCAACGACACGCCGGTCACCGTCGCTGATAATATCTCACTGGACGAGGACAGCTCTTTTATATTCGATGCCGACCTCGAAACGACGTCCAACGATATCGATGTCGACGGCGACGTTATCACAATGACCAACCTAACGGGCGTGGT
>JBLHLE010000737.1:0-4634 GCA_047620805.1 Pirellulaceae bacterium | reverse complement strand
GTTCAAACGAAGTGCTGCTATAGAAGGCCAAGCCAAGTTGTTGGAAGCGGCGAGCGGAAAGAACGTCGCCTTGCGGAAGTCGAACTTCGTTGGTTTGGAGGAAGTCGACAATCTGCTTTACTAGCGATTCGTCTTCAGGGTACCGTTCATAGAATCGGTTATTCTTTTGTTCGACGAGAGGGTACGTCGCGCGATAGACGTCGTCCGCCGTTTGCTGGATCGGCGGCAGGCCGCCAGTGAACATCGCTGCCGCTAGTCCTTCGGGATGAAATGACAAATACGAACTGATACACCAGCCGCCGTAGCTTTGCCCCAAGGCCGTCCACGTTTCGTCACCGCAAAAATGGTGTCGAATCCGCTCCGCGTCGCGAACGATCGAATCGGCTCGAAAGTTACGCAAGTAATCAACCTGAGCCTCGACGCTGCCGAGTTTCGCCAACGATGGTTCGCATACGGGCGTACTGCGCCCGGTCCCGCGTTGATCCAATAACAGCACTCGGAAATCCTGCAACGCTCGCTTCAACCAACCATTCTTGCCAGTTGGTCGCGGCGCACCGAAACCGGGGCCACCTTGAAAAAAAACGAGATACGGAAGTTGCTCTGATTGCTTTTGGCGATCGACGACTTCGCGCGCAAACACATCTATTTGTGCGCCAGCCAGATCGGAATAGTCGAGCGGTACCTGGAACCAATGGTCCGTGGTTTTCAGACCGGGAACACCTTCGTTGCCGAAACTCATCGTCATCTTTCCTGCGAAGCGATAGATTGGCGTGCGATATTACACTGCGTATGTTGAGCGAACGCTACGTAACGAATCCTGATTTTACGAATTCTACTTGAGGATTGACGGATGTCCGCTGCCATCAATCGTGGGGTTTCCTTCCAAGTAATCAAGCGACTGCAGGAACTGGTCCATTGCAAAGACGGTGTGACGATAGGCGTCGCCCTTGCCGTAATTGAAGAAGCCGTGCGGTTGTCCTTCGAAGAGCATCAACTCGCTGCGACAACCTGCTTCCTTCATCTTGGCTTGAAATGACTTCGCGGTTGCGACCGGAATAAGACTGTCTTTCGTTCCCAAGAAGACGATTGCTGGTGGCGTTTCCTTGCTGATGTTGTGCATTGGCGAGATGTCTTTGTAATGTTCTCGCACTCGATCGTATCCGTATCCTGTCGGACCGTTATCGTAGACTGGATTGAACAAGGCCAAGGCGTTCGGTTTGCAACTGACCGATTGATCTTCGCCTTCTTGCTCTAATGCGGGGACGGTGCCAGTTGCCGCAGCGACATGTCCTCCAGCCGAACCACCGCCAACTGCGATGTGATTCGGATCAATGCCGAGTTCTGTGGCATGCGATCGCACCCATCGAATCGCGGATTTGCCGTCGCGAACACAATCGAAGGGTGTGGTGCCATGGGTCTTTTTGACGCGGTATTCCGCCGAAATTGCAACCATGCCGCGCGAGGCAAGGTAGTCGCAGTGAGGATAAAACTGTGATGGAGATCCTCCTACCCAACCGCCGCCAAAGAAGAAGATGATTGCCGGTCGAGAGTCGGACGCCTTGTGATCCTTGGGTTCAAAGACGTGGAGTTGCAGTGTTGCGTCGCCGACCTTTTTGTAAAAAGCTTTTTTCGTCGGTTGGAATTCGGCTTTCTTTTGGGCATGCGTGGCCGACGTTAAAAGGCCGAAAACCAAAACGGTCGCGAGTAGTTGAAACATTCGAGTAGAGAACATGGAGCACCTGGTTCGGGGTGGGTTGCGGTGAGAAGAATCCCATTTTAGCCTATCTTGGAAACGAAAACGCGTACAGTTTATCGAAAAGATGGATGTCGAAATGGTTCCAAATAGGGGAACGGGCGGTATATACTAAGATCGTCTGTGTAACTGTTCGAAAAGAGCGCGAAGTGAAACGGCAAAAGCTTTCAGATTATGAAGTCGGCGAGTTGATTAACGTCGGCACAGTTGGTTCGGTTTATCTCGCAATCGATAAATCGAGCGGCAACCCCGTTGCGCTAAAGTTGTTGCTGGCGAACATGTCCAAGAATGAACTCGTTGTTGCGCGTTTTGAACGCGAAATGTTGGTTCTGTCGAGGCTTTCCCATCCGCACATCGTGAAGTACTACGGTGGTGGGAACGACAATGGACAACTTTTTTATGCAATGGAGTTGTTGGAGACGGGCACTCTTAAAGAGTTGGTCGAATCGACGGGTGCCCTCAGTTGGGGTGAGGCGGCGAGCTGCTGCCGTCAGATCTCGTCGGCATTACAGTACGCACATAATCACGGAATCGTGCACCGCGACTTGAAGCCGTCAAATCTGTTCTTGAATTGCGATGGCACCGTCAAGCTCGGCGATTTCGGTACCGCACACGATGCTCATGCGGCCGATCTAACCGCTCAAGGAATGGTGGTAGGAACGCATGCTTATATGTCGCCGGAACAGATTCGAGGCGAGCAACCGATTACAGGTCAGGCGGATCTTTACGCGCTCGGTTGCGTGGCTTACGAATTGGTTTCTGGACAACCTCCGTTTCGCGGAACGAATTTCGCTCAGTTGATGCAGCAGCAATTGTACGAGTCGCCAGCTCCTTTGCAGCAGACGGCGCCACACTGCCCTGCTTCGATGGTCGAAATCATAATGCAATTGCTTGAGAAAGAAGCCGCCAATCGTCCGTTCAATGCGCGGACGGTTCAGGGGCGGATGAACGAGATGCTCGCCGAAGCATTTCCGCTGCAAGAACCGACTGCTGCAGATGTTGGAGCGAGCTCGGTTATCGACAACGGGCAATTGTGCCTCGCGCGGCGAATGCAAAGAGCCAGAGAGATGGTCGACAATCGCGATGTATCATGGATTGCGTTTGGCGTTTTGGCAGTCGTCTTGATCGTCGTTCTGACTGCCGCCTCGTTTCTTACTGGCCAATAATACCCACCAAAAATACCCACCAAAAATACCGTCTTTCAGCTCAGTGAATAAAAGGCGCAGGATGGCGCCTGATTGATGCTATTGCCACCGAAACAGCGTATAATCGCAACTTCGTTTGAGTGTCCGTTATGCCCGCGATGATAAGAGATAACTATGAACCACAAAATTGATACCTCGACAAACGAAACTCCACAAGAGAAGTCGGTCAACCGCCGCTCGTTTTTGACCGCTGCCTCGGCCGCGGCGACGACAGCGCTAGCCGCGACTGCCTTCGGTCGCGAATTTGGACCGAACGCACCACCGGTACGCTACCCGGACCCGGACATCGTTTCGCTCGATCCGCGGTTCGATAATATCAAGCTTGGGAACACGCCGATTCAGCGCTTACACACTGGTACGCTGTGGGCCGAAGGCCCCGCTTGGAATGGTGTCGGGAAATACCTTTTGTGGAGCGACATTCCCAATGATTGTCAGTATCGTTGGTTGGAAGAAGATGGGCACGTCAGCAAGTTCCGCGATCCCTCGGGCAACAGTAACGGCAATACATTCGATTATCAAGGTCGACAAATTTCTTGTCAGCATGGACATCGCCGAGTTGTTCGTTATGAACACAGCGGCCAGGTCACAATTCTGGCGGACAAGTATCAAGGCAAACCATTCAACGCACCGAACGACGCGGTTGTGCACCCTGACGGCGGTATTTGGTTTACCGATCCCGGTTACGGTAGCTTGATGAACTACGAGGGCAACAAAGGCGATCTGGTCATCAAGGAAGCGATTTATCGCATCGAACCCAAAACAGGTGCGATCGTTAAAGTGGCTGACGAAATCTATAAGCCGAACGGACTTTGTTTCTCGCCCGATTACAAAAAGTTGTATGTCGCGGATACAGGGGCGTCGCATTACAAAGACGCGCCCAAGGACATTAAGGTGTGGGATGTGGTCAATCAAACGTCGCTGGCCAATCCAAAAGTTTTTACATCGATGGAACTAGATGGCAAAGCAGGATTCGCAGACGGTATTCGCGCCGACGTGCTCGGCAATATCTGGGCTAGTGCCGGTTGGGTTGGCGCAGGTTACGACGGCGTTCATATCTTTGCTCCCGATGGAACGCGCATCGGTCAAATCCACCTCCCCGAGATTTGCTCAAACGTCTGCTTCGGTGGCAAGAAGCGAAATCGACTCTTCATGACGGCCAGCCAGTCGTTGTATTCCGTTTACGTCGAAACTCAAGGCGCTCACATTACCTAAGAATGTCGAGGCCAAACTGAGTTACAAACGTCAGAATGATGAGTTTACGGAGTGCCTTGGATGACCATCCAGCAGCTGCAGGAAAACGTGGTCCAGCTGGCCGCAAAGTTTGCTGCTGATCGCAGCGACCGGCAACGACGTCGTTCGCTCGATCGAGCAGACTTTCAAGCCATCGCGGATACGGGTTATCTGTTGTTAGCGATACCAGAATCGGCTGGCGGACATTGGATCGGCGTCGAGCAATCCGTCCGTCCGATTTGCGCTGCTCTTCGAGCTCTCGCCAAAGGGGATTCGTCCGTTGCGCTCGTTTCCGCCATGCACCCCGCCGTGCTCTCCTATTGGTTCGGTACGCGCCAGGTTGGGCAAACGCCAGACGATCCGGGTCAGCAAGCTTGGGATGCGCAGTGTCAGTGGATTTGCGAAACGGTCCGAAACGGCGATTGGTGGGGGACTATTACGTCGGA
>JBLHLE010000736.1:0-4641 GCA_047620805.1 Pirellulaceae bacterium | reverse complement strand
TTTTCGGCGGCTTCAGCAGCATCTTTGACTCGCGATTCAAGTGTGCCAGGCAAATCTTTTGCTTGGAGTTCGTTTAAAGCGTCGGCAACCTTACGTTCTTCCGTCGCAGCTTGCTCGGGATTCTGCTGTGCAGTTTCTTCAGCTTTATCTTGTTGGTCGGTGAGGTTTTCAAGTGTGTCTTTTAGTTCCTCGAGCGTTTCGACGCGTGCGGCCAGTTCTTGGGCGCTTTTATCGCCGTCCTCGAGATCCAAACCGTGCTTAAGTTGTTGTTCGATTTCGGCCAAACTTCCGATGACTTTGCTTTGTTCTTTAACCGCTTCCGACTGATCGTTTTCAAACAACTCGGCGGTCGCCTGACTGGCTGCCTCCAAAGCTTGCTCGATTAACGGGTCGGTATTCTCGAATCGCTCCAAGGCGGCGGCCAAGTTTTCCAGTTCCTTGCGGATCTCAGCCTGTTCTGTGATCAGCGACTCGTTGTTGCGATCATTCAAGTCCGTCTTCTTGGTAACTTGTCGTAGCTTTTCTTGTTTCTCGATCATGTCGCGAACCATTTTCAATGCGGCTTCGCGATCCGCGCTGATGAGGCCGCGGAATTTTTCGACTCGCTCCAGCAGGTCGACCAATGCCGAGATGACTTCGCGTTGGTGTTGACTGGCTGAGATGAACTCGGCGCTCGTGATGTCTTGCTGGGCACCTTTCAGGTGGGTGGCAACTTCTCGGATGGAGAGAATTCGCAATCCGTCGGATGCACCTGCTCCGACCGGTCCGCTCCACTGACTGACCTCTTGCAGTAGGCTAATCAACTGAACGACCATGACATCGACGTCGCGTTGGTCTTCAAGTGCAGACAGAGCGAAGCGTTCGCGCTCGTTCTCTGTCTTTTCTGGCAAACTGACGGTGACATCTCGCGCTTCGGTCTGAAGGTTAATGATCTCGCGGATTTGAGCGGCGAGACGAGCGATCTTTAAGCGGCGAAATAGCTTTTGGCGTTCCACCATTAAGGCGACGACGATGTCTCGGATTTCCTCGCGAGCGGCGTTGAAGCTTTTTAAACGTTGTTCTTGCGATCCTTCTTGCGCCTTGACCAGCAAGTCGACGACGATTTTCATGTCGTCCTGAACGAGGAGGTCGATGTTCTTACGCATGCCAAGGATTTCTTTATAGATCGGCCTCTCGCCCAATCCATTTTCCTTAAGTTGCCGCAACTGGATATCCAGAACGCTGGACACCAATTCGCGGGCCAAAGTGCGCGCTTTTTCCTGAGCGACGTGTTTCGACTGCAGGTCGTCGCTATCCACCCCGAAGACGGGCTGAACTGCGATCAGTAAGCTGAAGAAACAAGACACGATCCCTGTGTTTGCACGACTGAACGTCATGGCGAGTCTCCGATTCCAAGTTGGCGTTTGATGATGTCCGTTATTCGCTGTTCCGATCGTTCGTCGGCTTCAGAGATAGCAGCGAGGACACCGCTTTCATCAGAAATTTCCAGTAATAATGGGTCGCTAAAGAACGACTCTCCGAGTTGTTCACCGCGGTAGTCAATCAACTCCAAGGTCAGCTCGATTTGATCACCTTTGACCAAGTCGAAACCTGCTAAGTCGACTTCGTAACTCGCCGTGTAGGGCAAATCCTTTGCTAGGACGATGGTATTATCAGCTAGAAGTGGAATCGAAGGTGTGCGATCGTCGGCCGGCGGTTCGGCCGTAGGGTCAGATGTAGGGTCAGATGCGGGGTCAGATGTAAGCTCAGGTGTAGGTTCAGGTGTAGGTTCAGTTTCAGCGCTGACCGTCAGGTCATCATTCTGGCGTTTTCGGGGAGAAATGTGCAACATCGCTTTTGAAATTCCGTAGTCGTCCGTCATCCGGAAGTCGATTTTCGGTTTCGCTGCCGGTAAGACAACGCGATGCACGACGGTCATACTGCCGTTGGGCAGCCGGTCCGCTCGCAACCGGACGAGTCCGCGAATGGGGGCATCTGGTTGCAGCCCGTCCTCATCAGTCACATGCAGCTCGAAACGAGTTTCACCTGATACGCGATACAATGGCGTCTTCGTCGAGACCAGTTTCCACGATGTTTTCTTCTCGTCGGTAGGCTCCAGATTGATCCGTTGTTGTCCGTCTTCTTTTTGGAAGGTCAGCCATGCACTTTCCAGTGATTTGCCGTTGGTGCAGCGAACAGCAACCTGGACTTCGGATCCTTCCAGCACGGACAGGTGTCGGGAACTTGCGCTAGTCACCTTATCTTGTGCTGCTCTCGCATATTCGGGAGCGATTGCAACGAGTTCGGGTTCGATCACGGGCAGCGGAATCATAGCGATGGCGGCGGTGTCGGTCCAAGCGTCGCCGAGATAACACTGATACTCAATGGGATCGACCATCCGATTGAGAGTTCCGATGAACAATTCGTTGTCGGCGACGACCCGAATCGCCTCGGTAATTTCGTCGGCTAGTAAGTTAAGTGACTCGTCATTGGCGACGGCACTTCCGAGCTGTTGCCCGCTCTTGGGAAGGTCGAATTGAATCGCTTCCGCCAGATCGCCTTTCCACGTTTCATCGTTGCGAACTGCCGAGTCATTGAGACCGTTGAGCACCAAGAGTGCCGCCTTTTTTAGCGACTCAGTACGTTCCTCGGTCGGTACGAGCGTCAATTCCAAGTCGCGTTGACTGCCGGTCGCGGTGGAAGTCAAGTTCAAGCGGCCTTGGTCGCTACCAACTCCGGACGTGTGGATCAGTACTTTTAGTTCTCTTCCTTCCGCACAAATCGAATCGTCGGGACGCGTGCCATTTTGGGGTTCTAGAACTATCGTGCCGTTCACGCTAATCGAGATGATGTTAGTGTGCGTTGGGTAGTGGTTTGCACCGAGCAGCAGGCGTTGAAAGAACGTCGAGGCATACTGGGGGAAACCATAGCACAACAGAGCTCCGACCAGTCCGATCATGAGCAGCCAAGTGAATCGTTTGGTGAGAGTTTCGTTCGTGAAGCCTTCGAAAACATTGATATTGGATTCGAGTTGCGAGACGTCGTTGATGACGGCCTGCTCCAATTGAGGAGAGCCCCAGGTATTGGCGTCTGCTCCTTGGAACTGGAGCGAGGCGATCAAGTCGCTGCGGATGCTTTGCTTCGTCTCGACCAGCAATGCGACATCTTCTACCGTCTCGCGAATTCCAAGCGATTGGGCCGCGTAACTCTTGAAGGCCCAGACGATGGCACCGATCCCGATTACGAAGAGCACAATTCGCTCAATAATTCCGAGCGTGAAGATAAAGTCGAGCACGAAGATTGCTGTCAACGTAAGCAGGACCGCGACAATTACCGCCGACCAAGCAGAGACTAATCTCGCTATCGATCGCCAATTGCGAAGGGAATTCAGTTTATTTCGGAGTTGTGCGAGTTGGGTCATGACAGGTGTATAAACTTCCGTACTAGCCATTCGGAGAGCATCAGCACCACCACCAATGTAAACCAAAGTGGGGTGCTCCAGAGTGGGTAATTTCGAGTGAGTTGTTCTTTAATCGGTTGAACTTGTATGTCGTTGGGCAGTTGTGAGACGGTGCGGAGATCGTAGGAACGACCGCCAGTTTGGCGAGCGATCTCTTCTTGCAGTCGAACGTCGCGAACGGCGCTGCGGCGTTCCGCCGATACATTCGTCACCTCGAAGGTCCGCTCGTGCTCGTCTCCGGTGATCGGATCTTTAACTCGCAGGGTATAGACTCCGGGCTGGTAGACCGGCAAGCGAGTCTCAAAGACACCTGGTCGTAGCATGGGGACTGAAACCGTGCGGCTTTCCTGCGTGATTCCCGAGGGACCCGGGACAATCAATTCGCCTTCCAGCGTGCGGGTTTCGAGGTCCGATTCTCCTAACGCTTCGTAATTCTCGTCGTACGCTTCGACGGTGAAGACTACTTTATCGTCGACGCGATACTGACGCTTGTCCAGACGCGGAACGAATCGTTTGTCGTCACCTAACGCGTGACTCATCCCCAATCGATAGATTAGCTGGGACCAGAATTGACGGTAATACTTTTCGCCATAGCGGCGACGAAGTCGCCACATTTCATTTTGGGCGATGTAAATAACTTCACCTTTACCGTACGGGCGAATAGCGATTAGTGGCTGGTGCGTCTTGCCGTCGGCGCAAAGGTCCGTAGGGTGTTCCGCCAGGGCAAAGGCTTGTTCATGCATTGCCGCAACGGGTTGATACCAGGGTAGTTTGCCGAGGTTTTTCCAGGCCTTTTCGTTCTCGTCGTCGGTCTCGCCAAGTCGCATAAATGCGTACCGGTCGGCGTGAGCCGTGCGTCGCAATTGAAATTCTTGGTCATCCAGAAGACGTGCGTTGGGGTCGATGATGACCGGCAACATATCCGCGATTTCGGTGCCATGTAGATGATTGGGGCCGAAACGTGGTCCCGAGATTACCACCAATCCACCTCCCAGTCGTCCGACATACTCTTTGACTAGGCTTGCGAAGCGGGGCGTAATTGATTTGTTATCCATGTCGCCAAGGAAAATGACGTCGTTGGCGAAGAATTCGCTTCGTTTCGGTGTCAGCGTCGACTGAAACAGAATGTTCGTTTCGCGGACGCGGGGGTCGGAAGACGCGAGGTAGGTCCGAAAACCTTCCATGCCGACGAGTTTGTCGCG
>JBLHLE010000735.1:0-4641 GCA_047620805.1 Pirellulaceae bacterium | reverse complement strand
GAGTTTCCGTTAGTCGCTATGATTTTCAACGACCGCGGCGGGTACATGCAGTTCTCTCGTCCGGAGTTGGGAGAGTCGATCGAATCGATCATCGGCTACTACAATATGCGAACGAATCGAGTTGTCCTGTACGACTTAACTGGCGCGGACAACATCCGCCCGAATCGAAATATTCGGTCGACAACCCACATCAATCAAATTCTCTCGCAACCTGCGGCCGAGCGGAATGTAGCAACGATCGTTCACGAAGCGACTCATCAACTTGCATTTAACAGCGGTCTGCAAGTCCGTTTCGCCGACATCCCGTTTTGGGTTAGCGAGGGCATCGCGGTGTACTTCGAGACGCCAGATCTCAGCAACCCCAAAGGCTGGAAAACGATCGGCGGGGTAAACAAAACAATACTGCTCAACTTCCGCAATTCACTCAACAACCGACCTCCCAATGCGTTGGAGGCTTTACTAAGCGACGACGCTCGCTTTCGCGATCCGAAGCAATCGGCGGCGGCGTATGCCGAGGCCTGGGCACTCAACTATTTCTTGCTCAAGACACGTGAAGATGACTACGTCGCCTACTTGAAAAAAATGGCCGAACAAACGCCACTAATCGAATTGGGAGCGGAAAAACGGGTCGCTCAGTTCAAACAGGCGTTCGGCAACGATTTAGACGAACTGAACGCGACATTCCTGCGGTTCATGCGGCGAGTTTCGCCCCGGCGTTAATTCACCGACAAGCTTGCCACGCCCCGCCTGAAACGGCTATCATTATATCTCCCGTTTCCACTCGGTCCGACTTCCGAACTCCCCGCCAATAAAGACGAGCGTTTCGCTTTCACAAACGACGTGGACTCCCCGTTTCATACTCCCTTGGAGCAAGATCATGACCCCAACTCCGAAACAAGATGCCAATCGAAGATCGTTTCTAAAACAGACCGGCGGAGCCGTTATTGCAGGCTCCGTGGCCGCCGCGATGGCTGGAGCTCGAAACGTGCACGCAGCCGGCAGCGATATTCTCAAAGTCGGACTCATCGGTTGCGGCGGTCGCGGTAGCGGTGCGGCAATGAACGCGATGAACGCGGAGCCAAACGTCCAGCTCGTTGCCATGGCGGACGCCTTCGAAGATCGCCTGACTTACGCTCGCAACATTCTCGCCCGTAAAATCGGCGAACGCTACGTCGTGGACGACGACCATAGCTTCAGCGGCTTTGATGCCTACAAGCAACTGCTGGCCACCGACGTCGACGTCGTGTTGCTCTGCACTCCGCCACACTTTCGCCCTCTACAATTGAAAGCTGCAGTGGAAGCCGGTAAACACGTCTTTTGCGAAAAACCTGTAGCGGTCGATCCCGCGGGCGTCCGCAGCGTTCTGGAATCGGTCGAACTGGCGCGAAACAAAAACCTGGCGCTCGTTTCAGGTCTTTGCTGGCGATACGACTATGGCGTCCGCGCCACGATGAAAAAGATTCTCGAAGAGAAAGCCATCGGCGATATCACCTCCATTCAATCAAACTACCTCACCGGTACGCTTTGGCATCGCGGTCGCATGCCTGAATGGAGCGAAATGGAATACCAGATGCGAAATTGGCTGTACTTCACCTGGCTCTCCGGCGACCACATCACAGAACAACATATTCATAGTCTCGACAAGGCTGTCTGGATGATGGGCGACAAGCCACCTGCCCGCGCTTACGGACTCGGTGGACGCCAAGTTCGCAGCGAAGAGAAGTGGGGGAACATCTACGATCACTTCTCGGTTTGCTACGAGTGGGATAACGGCACCAAATGTTACTCCTACACGCGACAGCAAAAAGGTTGCCACAATAACGTCGAAGACTACGTCACCGGCACAGAAGGCACCGCCAAGGTTTTAGGACATCAAGTAACTCCCAACGGAAAAGATACTTGGAAATACGACGGACCAAAATCGAGCATGTACGACATTGAACACAAAGAGTTGTTCGCCAGCATTCGCGCAGGCAAGCCAATCAACAACGGCGTTTACATGTCGTACAGTACCATGATGGCCATCATGGGACGCGAGGCATGCTATTCCGGCCAAGTCATCGAATGGGACGCCGCAATCAAGTCTAAGCTCGACCTGAGCCCGAAAAGTTACGAGTGGGGCGACATCGTAGTTCCCGAAGTCAATCAACCGGGGGACTACAAGTTCGTCTAACCAAGACCGCAGCCAATCGAAAAGCCCGAGCAATAGCGCGGGCTTTTTTTATGGCTTCGCGGCCGAACAAGTATTACTTCCGTTTTGGCTGCACGAACGCGGTCGGCAATTTTAGAACGAAAGAACTGGCCAAGCGGGAAGGCCGTCGTAAAGAATACAAGCAACTGCCAGACTAGCCCGTTCTCAGTTGCAGCTCGACTCTGCGAATCGCATCTTCGACGTTGCATTGACCGTGTGCCAGCGGAATCGAATCGCCGTTACTTACCCAACGGTTGACTTTCTTCTGAGCAGAAATGACCGTGCTGTGGCTGCGCTGCCCAAAGAAATTACCGATCTCAGAATAGGCTGCCCGAGTGTATTTCCTAGCCAACCACATCGCCAACATCCGCGGATGACTGATGGCTTTGGTGCGACGGTCGGATTGCAAACTCTTCGCCTCTAAACCAAACACGTCACAGACTACGCGTTCGATGTCTTGCAACTGAACCGCGCGTTGTGTGCAGGAAAACAGGTCCGACAAAATCGATTGCACAGAATCAACGGTCGCAGTCTGCTGGTAAGCTTGTTGAGACAACTCGATCCGATTCATGGCTCCGCTAAGCATCCGGGCATCGCCAATCAGCTCGCGCGATAAGAGTTCGATAACTTCGTCACTCATCAGCAAGCCGCGCGATTGATTCAATCGATTAAGGATTCCCTTGCGAGTGACGTGGTCGGCAGGATTTACCGGACAGATCAAACCGCCCGCCATGCGTGCAATCAAATCGGAACTTAACCCTGCCAGTTCCGCAGGCGGGCGATCCCCCGCCAAGACAAGCTGCTTTCCAGCTCGTAGCAGTGAATCAATCGTGTGGTGCAATTCAGTTATTGTCGCCGGCTTGTTGGCAAAGAACTGAATATCGTCCAAGATCAGCAACTCGACGTCGCGATACTTGCGGCGGAAACTGGGCAGCCCCGCCCCGTGCAAAGCTTGCAAGAACTGACTCGTAAATTGCTCGGCGGACAAGTAAACACAACGACGAAAGCCTGCCACTTTGCGGACGGAAGTTAGGATGCCTTCCAAAAGATGCGTTTTACCTACGCCATTGGGACCGTAAAAGAAAACGGGACTCACTTGGCCCAACCGCTGAACAACATTGGCCGCGGCAGTGTAAGCCACCCGATTACAGTCCCCCACAACAAATGAATTTAACGATTGATAGGGCTTTGGCCGAGCTGTTTTCAGGTCGGGCGACGCCGAGTTTGACGACTGCTGTTGATCGCGACTTTGCGAGTCAGACCTTTGCTGCGAGCCCGCGACAGGCGCGGGAGTTGCTCCCCCAGCTGGTTCATGGGAGTCAACGCGATGTACTGTTAGAACGGCGGGTTCTGCCGACTGGCTGTCTTGAATTTCATAGTGAAGCCGCACTTCGGGGCCAAATGCATCGGCCGCCACTTCGATCAGGTCGGCGTGAAAAAGAGCTTTGATGCGTTCGACGCCAAACTGATTGCGCGCGGCCACCACCAACTGTCGACCGTCTAGTCGAAAGTGAAGTGATCGTAACCATACTTGGTATCGATCGATTCCGACCCTGCCGGCGAGCTTGCGCTTAAATACCGACACGATTTCCTTATCGTCCTTGGCCACTTCCTTACGTATCCCCGCGCGCACCGCGATCGCAAAAGCCAAAACATGTTTGTTTAGAACAACGAGCTATGCTCGTTAGGCCAGCTGCGAATAGCAGTACGAAAATTGTCCATAGTTTGAGTCGTGCGACTTCAAAGAACCGCGTCGCCGACGTGTCGTCCATTAACCGTGAGAGCCGATTGTACGCCTGCTAGCGGGCGTGTCAAACGGTTGCGCGTCGCTAGCGAGAAAGTTTTTTTATGCAACCATTAACACACCGAGTTTTTCGTGATTTTACTATCTGAGCAATCGGAAAAGTTGCCCCTTAACAGCAATCTCCACGGTGGAAAAGTTGTTACGCAATGGTTCGGTTCTTCCCCAGCATAGTCAGCTACTGGGGGTCTCTTTTAAGAAATTCAACATTACGAAACGACTATCTAACTCGGAAAAACCCGCTTCCGCATACATCCTCACCGCCGGTGTGTTGTCCGCGTCAACCGCCAACAGCATCCTTTGACACCCCTGCTGGTGGGCAAACCATTGCCCCCAACGTGTCGCCGTCACACCCCAGCCCTTACCTCTTTTCTCAGGCACTATTCCCATGTACACCAACTCCCAGAGTTTGTCCGGATGTTCGGCAAACAACACGCAGCCGCACAACTCCCCATCGTCCTCCAGAAGCAGCCAACGCTCAGCTAAATACCGACCCGTCTTCTGATAGCCAACAAGCACATCTTCCAAATCTCGGCAGTTGTTGAGCACTGGAAAGTCCTTGGTATCCAGGTAGGTTTGATCGATCAAACCCATCAGTTCCTGCCGCCGACTTTCACTATACGTCGACACTGCGAAGGGGAGGGAAGGG
>JBLHLE010000734.1:0-4643 GCA_047620805.1 Pirellulaceae bacterium | reverse complement strand
CGCCAGTGGCGAGCGCTTTGGTACCTTCAAAAATCTGCACGTTGTTGTAGAGTTCTTCGTTGATCGTGGTCCAGTTCTCCAGGCCCTTGGTGATCGGATGATCGCCTTTCGCATACGCGACTTCGATTGGTAATTGAGGACCGTGTCCAGTCGACTGCAAGCCAATCATCTCGAACCACCCCGCGTTCTCGGCGTCTAGCTTAACCGCTTGGCGGAAGTCGCCCCAACGGTAACTGTGCATGGCACAGTGGAGATTGACGGCGGGTTTTCCGCCTTTGTGAGCATCGAGAATTCGCTTCACGTACGCCTTGTCGGTGACCGAAGCCGAACATTCATCGTGCACAATAACATCAAAGACTTTAGCCCAATCTGGATTATTGTAAATATCGAAGGTAGCACTCGTGGCCTTGCTCAAATTGAGCACGACAGTGACTTTCGCATTGATCCGTTCTTCAATGCCCGCTTTGAGTATCTTTGTTTGAGCCGGGTAGTCATGGCAACAGCCGCCAGCAACGATGAGTACTCTTAGAGGTGGCGTCTTTTTCACCTCGTCCGCGCGAGTCAAACTCGTCATCATGAATATCGCAGGCAGGATTAGTAGCAATCGATAAATGTGTTGCATGGTATGTCACTGAAGTTAGTTGTAAGGGAAGAAAGGGTACGAAAATCGCCGGCTTATATCGTACACTGCAGCGGGACAACACTCCATCCTATGCGCTCAGGTCATTTGCCAATTGACACGAAATCTCGAAGCAACAAAGTTCAGAAGACGCCGAGAACCACCTCAAAAAGAGTAGTTCGTAAGGATGCGGATATAGCGAATCCACTCGAACGTGGACAATAATAGCGACAACAGCAATCCGCACCAATGTGGCCAATCGCGACCGGTCGAGATGCGTCGGTCGCCGACGACAGCGCATGTGAAAATCGCTACGCAAGACAACGAGCCCACCAACATGCAATGTTCCGGAATGTACATCCTCAATATGAAATCGGGTGCCCACTGGTAAATCACGGCAATCACGACACAGTGAGTCAGGAATTGAAAAACGAAAGTTAGCCAGAGCGTGGCGAAACCAACCGTCCAACGCACTGGCCAAGGAAACGCTCGTATCATCCACACACCGATAACAGTTATGATCGCGTAGCCGATCGTTTGATGGTAAACAAAAGTTACGTGGTGCATAAGATAACCGTTCACACTTTGGACGTCGGACCAATTCCACCACACGGCCAGTTGTATTGCCAGCTCGACGAGTCCATCGAGAGCGGCACCCAAACCAGTGAACACCAATAGCATGTGCCCCGGATGCCTGAGCGTTTCGAGGCCGCGCAGATGACGCGACACGATGACGCGACACGATGACGCGACACGAAGACGCAGAGACCAGTCAGTGCGCAGCCATAAATCAGACAATACAAAAAGCCCGCCATTCGGACCACGGGCGTTTGCATTGTCGAATCTACCAACCGGTCGTAGACAGCGAATGCAACTGCCGTACAAGCGGTGAGCAGTAACAGATGCCGAATGCCGATTCTATTGACCTCGTGGTCGCCGGGCGAAACGGGTGTTTGGTCGTTCATTCATTTCACTAAGTATTTTCGCATCTGCAAAGGCACGAGCCGTAGAGGCCCGTAGAGGCCTGCAACCCAGTACCTAATGCCCAAGTCAGCGAGAATTCAAAGTACTATTTTCTCGCCTTTTCATTCTAGAGTCTATCCCCGGATTCAGGGGATTCTCAGCACTTCAATAATCAGCACTTCAATAACTTTCGAATAGCTAGACAGCGGTGGCCCATTCGACGAAAATCCAGAACTCGTCGTTCGAGCCGAGTCAAACATTTCGAACTCACAGAAGTCATTCGCCGACCCGAGGGGAAATACGATCTTGTCGAACCTGATACGTGAAACGGTAACGGCGCTGAAGCGCCGGTGGAAGCGGGTATTGGCCACGGATATCGTGTTTCAAATTCTGTCGCTAGTGGTGCTGACGCCAATCGTCGCCGCAGTCTTTCGTGGATTCGTCGCCTGCTTTCACGACGGCGTGCTGGCTGACGAAGACTTACTACTGTTCTTTATCAGCCCAGCCGGACTTTGCTGCTTCGTAGTCGTCGCAGCACTGTGGTTGGCGATACGCGTCCTTGAACTCGCCACTCTCATGATGGTAATTGGGGCGCCGATCGAATCTCCCATCCGTACGATCGACGCGCTCGGATTTACGTGGCGCAATGCTCCTCGAATTTCGCGAATCGCGTTTCGAGTTGTTTGCATTTTCGTACTGACGTTCGGGCCGCTGCTGGCGCTTGCCTTTTTCATTTATAAGTCCCTGCTGTCCGACCACGACATCAACTACTACCTCGCCCAACGTCCACCGGAATTCTGGACTGCCGCCGCAGCGGGTCTATTCCTGTCCGGGATTGCGTTACTGGTTGGTCTGTATTTCCTTACCAAATGGGTTTTCGCTGTTCCAATCTTATTGCTCGAGCAGCAAAATCCAACGGCTGCAATGCGAACGAGTGGCGAACGCGTGACGGGAGACCGGACGGCGGTAGTCATGGCTCACATCACTTGGTTTATTGCTGTGACAGTAATTTCGAGTTTGGCGACGTCTACCGTACTGGTCATTGCGAGATTCGCAATTCCATTGGCAGGAGATTCAATGTGGCTTCTCGTTCTCTATACCGGAATGAGTCTACTGCTTTCAACCGCACTGACTACCACAATCAATTTGCTCAGTACGGCAAGTTTGGCATCGCTGCACTGGCAACTCTATCGACAACTCGGCGGCGGCGAGCATGTCCAATGCGTCGTTGCTAACAACAGTGACGCTACAAAGACATTCTCTTTTTTAAACTTCCGCCTGACACGTAATCGCGTACTCGCGGCCAGTGTGGTGGGAATCGTCATTACTCTACTCGTCGGCGCGGTCACGGTTCGCAGTGTAGGCGTAGCGGACGACGTCGAGCTGATTGCTCACCGCGGTTCTTCGTTTGCCGCCCCGGAAAACACGTTCGCCGCGTTCGATTTGGCGGTCGCCGAAGGAGCCGATTGGATCGAACTCGACGTACAACTAACCGCCGACGGCGAAGTCGTGGTGATTCACGACAGGGACCTCATGCGAGTCGCCAAAGAACCAATAAAGGTTGGCGCCGCTGCACTCGACGACCTTGAAAACATAGACATTGGCACTTGGTTTGACGAGAAGTTTTCCAACCAGCGAATCGCGACGCTTGGCGAAGTACTCAATCGCTGCCGAAATCGGATAAAGGTCAACATCGAACTAAAATACTCTTCGGCGGACGGAGCACTCGAAACCGCCGTGGCTAAGATCGTCGACGCGACAGGGATGTCCTCTCAAATTGTCGTCATGTCGCTTGACCAAGCGGCAGTGAATCGGATGAAACGGCTTCGACCCAACTGGCGAGTGGGACTGCTGATGACCGTATCCGCCACCAAGATTGAGCGTATTCCAGCCGACTTCCTGGCCGTGAATGCCGCTTTCGCAAGCCGATCGTTCATACTCTCTGCACACCAGCGCGATAAGCAAGTCTATGTATGGACTGTAAACGATACGGCGACCATGTCTACGATGATAAGCCGAGGCGTCGATGGTTTGATCACCGATAAACCCGCGTTGGCTCGCTCAGTTCTACAACAGCGGGCTTCGTTGAGCCCTCCCGAACGATTGCTGCTAGAATTGTCGTATCTCTTGGGCGGGACTCCAGAACCCGCCGGACATTAATGCACACGCACACCAATCGACACGCACACCAATCGACACGCACACCAATCGACACGCACACCAATCGACACGCACAATAAGCGATCGCCAAAATGCGCAAAACTCAATTTACGAATTGCCTCATCGTCGTTCTGCTCACGACTTCGTCGTCACTCGCTGCAGCACCTGATGCTCCCCAGTTTTCAATTCGCAAAGTGGCGGAATACTCGGCGCCCGAAGCTCATCAAGCCGTGGCCGTTGACAAGACCTCGTTCTTTGCCATCACCAATCGATCGATTGCTCGATACGACAAGCTAACGGGCGAGCGGCAAGCAAAATGGGCCGCACCGGACGGCTCGGCTATTATTCATCTCAATAGCGGAATCGTCATCGACGGAAAACTCTACTGCGCAAACTCGAACTGGCCCAAATCTCCACTGAAGAATAGCGTCGAAGTATTTGACGCCACTTCGCTCAAACATCTCCAACGAATCGCGTTTGCAGAAACAGCAGGGGCCATTAACTGGATCGATCGCCGCAACGGTTCTTGGTGGATTGTCTTCGCGTATTATGGGACGGAAGTGGAAAAAACGCGACTGGTCAGATTCAACGAAAAATGGGAAGCACTCGAAGAATGGACTTTCCCCGACTCGGTCCTAAAACGCTTCTCCCCCAACAGCAATTCCGGTGGGGCATTTGGACCCGGCGGTCGACTCTTCGCCACTGGACACGACCATCCAGAACTCTATGTGCTTGAACTACCAAACAAGTACCTCTCAGAAAAAAACGCCGCCGAGAGAAACACCGTCCTGAAACATATCGCGACCATCGCCGCTCCAATCGCAGGGCAGGGGATCGCGTGGGATCCGCACGAATCGAGCCGCTTGTACGGAATCGTCCGAAAGGAACACAAGGTCGTTTC
>JBLHLE010000733.1:0-4652 GCA_047620805.1 Pirellulaceae bacterium | reverse complement strand
GATCAAACGCTTCGCGCGCTTTCGGATTAGTCATCAGACTGATCGCTTGCTGATTGAACTTGTCTACCGAACCCAAAACGCCGCTGGAGTCGATCTCACTTCGCAAGCGGTCAAAATCCTTCAACAACCGCATGCGATCCTCGAGTCGACCGGCCACTGACTTGTCCATCGAGAGGTTTTTTATCTCAAAATCGGGCTGACTAGGATCACCGGCAACACTGTAGGGAATGTACTTGGGTCCTAGATACGCGGGGCCAAAAGCATACGTATCAGGCTTGTCCCGTCCGCTGTTCGTTCCACTCACATAGTTCGGCAACCCGACGTCGACCTGCTCGCGCATCTTGGCGACAATGGAGCCAACCGCAGGCGCGTCGTTCTTGGTGCCGGTCGGCGTCTTTGGAATTCGACCGGTTAGGAACCTCTTGCTGCCGCCACCGTGGTCGGAAAATTCGTGAGCAATACTGCGGATGATCGTGTACTTGTCGGCGCACTTCGCATGCATCGGCAGCAGTTCGCAAACATCCATTCCCGGAACGTTACTCGGAATCGGCAGGAATTGACCACGATAATCCTCCGCCGCGTCCGGTTTCATGTCGTAGGTCTCCATATGAGGAGGACCACCAGCCAGCCAAATAAAGATGACTGAAGTGTCCCGCGCGCCGTTCGATTTGCCGGCTGCCTCCTGGAGACGGAGAACATCGCTCATGCAAAGTCCGCCGACGCCTAGCGCCCCCATTTTGAGAAATGATCGCCGCGACGATGGCCCGACACACACTTTTGAGTTCATCCGCGCATCTCCCGCATTCTGTTTTGGGACGAAGGCAACTAAAGACGACGCAACACTCGCATCGACGCACGTTGATCTTAGCAAATTACGACACAGATCTATAGGTGATTTTGCGCAAAAGGATGGAGATCTACGAATCGCTGGATACCATAAAAGCAATTTTGGACGAACGTGCTAATTACCTAACGATTAATGGCGTCTCAAACTGCCACGTTCCAAACGGCCACGTTTCATACCGCCACGTTCCAAACTGCCACGTTTCATACCGCCACGTTTCAGACTGCCACGTTCCAAACTGCCACGTTCCAAACTGCCACGTTCCAAACTGCCACGTTCCAAACGGCCACGTTCCAAACGGCCACGTTTCATACCGCCACGTTTCAGACTAACCCGCTGAGTTCCAGAAAACAGTAGTGCGACGGGACTTGATTGAGGGCGTCGTTGATATGTCTTGGACGCGACATCGAGCGAGACATTCTACGTTGGCATTCCACGTTGGCATTCTAGCAATGGCGATGATCGTTCAGTCGATTAATCAACTCGCAGTCAACACGACTTTAATGGCACTTCGCGACAAAGTAGCCGAGCTCTTAGTGTCCATTGAAGAGGCCGCATTGCACGACGAACAATCGGCAACTGCGTGACGACCAATGAATAGCAACATTAATCCCTGGATACCGAGGTGCGGAAAACGACCGATCGCTCGGCTCTGCAATCTGGTACGATTGAAATTCGTCCAATCCAACAACGACAGAAGAAATCTCGTTCAAAACAAGAGGCGCGTCATGCGGATGCCGAAACCACTTTTCGCGATTACTTTGTTGTTCGCGACGTCGACCACAGCACTACTCGCTCTCGGCCAAGACCAAGTGTCGTTCGAGCCCGATCCTAGCTTTCCGCAACTTCCAAAGGACTTTCAGCTGGGTGCTTGCGCAGCTGTTGCGGTCGGGCAAGACGGAACCGTCTTTCTCTTTCACCGCGGTGAACAACCGATCGTCTGCCTCGATTCTCAAGGCCGATTCCTGCGGTCCTGGGGCGACGCAGAAATCGTCTCGGCTCATGGTCTTCGGGTCGACCACAATCGTCACGTTTGGGTGACCGATATGGCTGGTCATCGTGTTTTGAAGTACAGCGGTGAAGGCAAACTGCTGTTGGCTCTTGGCACCGGTAAGCCCGGCGCCAACCGCGATCAATTCAATAAGCCAACTGACATCGCCTTCGGATCGCTGGGTGAGTTCTTCGTCTCCGATGGCTACGGTAATAGCCGCGTGACGAAGTTTTCACCCAGCGGGGCGGTAATCACAACCTGGGGAAAACGAGGGAAGTTACATGGCGAATTCAATCTGCCCCATTCGATCATTGTTGACGACAAAGGTCGCGTGCTTGTGGGGGATCGAGAAAACAATCGAATTCAGATTTTCGATGGAGATGGCAAGCTACTCGACGTCTGGAATGGTTTCGCTCCGTACGGCCTGGCTTTCAGTCCCAAGGGAGAGCTGTATGTCGCAGACGGCCGCGCCGACATGGTGCTGCGACTGGACGCAAGCGGTAAGGTAGTGCAACAAATCGGAAAGTCCGGCACGGCTCCTGGCCAGTTCAAAATGCCCCACATGCTTGCCTTCGATCAAAAGGGAAACCTCTACGTCGCGGAAGTGGGAGGGAAACGAGTGCAGAAATTCGTTCCGAAATAGAAGAGCGTTCAGAAATAGAAGAGCGTTCCGAAATAGAATAGCGTCGATAGAAGAGCGGAGTGAAGAGTGATGCGGTGAAAGAGAGTTTGGTCGAGCGAGCGTGGCTTGGCAATCTTCTTTCCCGGAATCGTATAGCCTCGACGATTGCGAGTGACAACGCGGCGAATTGTCGAGTAGGATACTGGGTAGGGCGATTGACCAACTAGTCGAATCATCCGAACCGTGATTCAAGGAGAGCGATTTGTCGAAAACATTTAAGCGTGGCATTCGACGGCGGCGTCTTGCGGTGGAATCGCTTGAGGATAGACGGCTGCTCGTCACGGTTGTCAACTTAGATTTGGGGCGGGGCGCCGTCCCCTTACATATCCCCTCCTCATACGACGATTCGGAACCACTTCCGCTCATCGTTTCGCTCCATGGTTATTCGCAAAGCGGATCGAGCATCGCCAACTACCTCAATCTATCTGAACAAATTGAGGACAACCGGTTTTTGTATCTGGTTCCCCAAGGGAATGTCGACCCGGGCGGACAATACTTTTGGAATGCGACCGATGCCTGTTGCAACTTCTACGGCAGCAATGTTGCCGATTCGACCTATCTGCGAGATTTAGTGGAGGAAGTTAGTCGCACCTACGCCGTGGACGACCGCAGCATACATTTCATGGGTCTTTCCAACGGTGGCTTTATGACCCATCGCATGGCACTTGAACACGCTGACATGGTCGCTTCGATCATATCTTTATCGGGCGTCCCCTATCTCGACACCAATGTCTTCCAACCGAGTGAGCCCGTGCACGTCCTACACGTACATGGAACAGCGGACTCGGTAATTCGGTACGCAGGCGGCTGCATTGGTTCGAATTGCTATCCAAGTGCTGAACAAGCCGTCTTAGACTGGACGGCTTACAACGGACTCAATTCCACCCGTGAACAAGTGGGTGGCCCCTTCGATCTAGACGTCGACGTCAACGGAGCAGAGGCGACAAAATACGTTTACGACCAGGGCAACCAGGCTGGCGTGACTGTCGAGCTATGGACGTTGACAGGATCTGCGCACGTTCCCACCTACCGAGCGTCGGCCGAAGCTCCCTCGCAGAACCGCATGGCTCCTCGGGCCGTCGAGTGGCTTCTTGCACACCGCAAGCCAGACATCGCGCCGCCCGTCGTTACAGGCACATCCATAAACAGTCAGCAGGTCGACCCGAGCAACCTACCGAAGGGACCGCAGCCAACGAGCTGGGAAAGTCAGCGAAGTTCCATCCGCAGTATCTCGATCACATTCGATGAACCGGTGTCAATCGATGTCGACGATCTAAGACTCACCAATCTCGGCATTAACGCGCCAATGGTCGCCGATCAGCCCGTTGTGCTTTCGCCAGTTCATCTCAGCTTGAATTCCCCCCGAACTGTCGCGACGCTCAGCTTCGCTGCCAACGAACTTGCAGACGGAGTTTATCGCATCGAGGTTCTTTCGACCGCAACCGACATCGCTGGAAATCCACTCGACGGGGACCGCAACGGTACAGGCGGCGACAGCTATCTATTGCGAGGAAACATCGCTAACAAGTTTTACCAACTGGAAGCCGACTGGAACGGTGACGACGGAATTTCCGTCTTCGACTTCACGACGTTCAGTTATTGGTTTGGCGGTTCCACCATCGCGGAACCGTTCGCGCCACCTTACGTAGATCTCAACAACGACGACGGCGTCAGTGTTTTCGACTTCACGGGTTTCAGCGACAATTTTGGAGTCGGGGTAGTTTACCAGCAAGCTCTTGTCGCAGCTTCGCCTGCCACTGCTGTCCGACTAGACAATCGGGATGGTCGGCGATTCGATCAAGTCGAATTGAACCGAATCGATGAACGAGTCATAGAATTTTCGCGAATCGTTCGATCGAACAATTCAACACTCGAATTCGACAATAAAGAAGGTGACGACCTCGGCATGGAACTCGAGCACTTGCTAGATGAAATAGCAAAGGACTTCGTGCAACGCACGAGCTTTCTGAACGTCTTCTCGCCGCACGCGTAGAATCACGCGTAGAATCACGCGTAGAAATCACGCGAGGGTCGCGCGAGACGTCTTTTTATACCCCACAATTCGATTCCAAGAAAACACCAAACGCTTGGACGATTGTTTCAAACTGACCGATACTGCGGGATGAACAGGCAAC
>JBLHLE010000732.1:0-4654 GCA_047620805.1 Pirellulaceae bacterium | reverse complement strand
GGCCGTCTTTGGACGAGCTTGCTCCAGATTTGCGGCGATCGCAGCGTGTTCCCCTACAGTCAAACGATTCAACAATTCGCCGATGACCGAAAGCCGCCCGGACATGAAATCGCGGCTCATATGGTTGCGTTCATACTTCTCCGTCAACGTCTCCAAATGAAATTTGATTTGCTTCGCGGCCAGGAAAGATTTCTCTTGAGCCAACTTCATGTCCGACCACAATTGGTCGTCGACCGAACCGGTTCCATTCTGCAGCCACTGACCGCCAAGCTGCCAAGCGTGCAGTTGGTTCCGCCAGGCGATGCGAGCTTCTTCCTCGAGCAATTTAGCCCGCTCGATCGCGTCCAGATGAAACTCGCTCGGTTTCACCAACCGAATGCTGGCCGGTTGCGACTGGCGAACGCCGCGGCCCGTCGGATTGTTGTCGCTGACACGCACAAAAAAGTTGAGCTTCCCCTGCTCGGGAAGTTCGTCTTCCATCCGGCTGAGTTGCCATGTAAATCGCGCAACGCTTTCGTTTCCGGTCTGTGCTATCGGACCGGTGAAGCGGTCACCTAAGACGTGCTCCTGTGAGTCGTTATCGATTTGGTAAATAAATTGAACTTGTTTCAGCCCAAGTTTGTCGCTGGCCCGAAAGGCAACTTCAATTGACGCCTGCCGAGTTTCGACCAGGTCGCGACCCGGCGAAAGCAGTACGATCTCGGGCGGTTCGTCCGGCGTAACTCGAATTTCGTAGACCTCGGGTTTGGCCTCGCGATATCCGTTTTGGTCATACAATTCAACGGTGTACCGACCATCGGCTCGCAACATAAAGGTGTGTCGCAGCTGCGTTCCCGACTCGGGCAGCAATTCAAACCGCTCAGATTTCGCTCCTTCTTCATTCATGTCGAAAACTAGAATTGCCTTTTCCACAGGCATCGAGCATTCCAAGTCGAGCGTCACCTGTGTGCCTTCAAGACCGGAAATCTGGCCACTGCTTCGAGTGGCGTCCGGAATGCCGGCGTAGCGAGGGTACTCGTAATGAGTAGCGATTGACTTCAGATAGGGACGACGGATGATCGCAATCTCGTATTGATCGGACCGGAAATCACCACCCTCCAAATAGAACTCAACCGGTTCGCGAATCTCTGGGAAGGTGTAGTTAACTGAGTGAACTCCGTCTTGCTCGGCGATTTCCAAACGCTCGCGAATCCATATTCCGTCCGCGCCGCTGCGGTACGCGAGAGTCACTCTGGCGGGAACTTCGCCGGCAACGGTAGCTCGCACTTCGAATGATTCCAGTTGCGGCACCGTCCAGCCGTTTATCGGCTCCGCGACCTGAATGTCAGTTCGGTGCGGCCAACGAGCGGTCGAGAGCGGATTAAACAGTCGTTGTGCTCCGATTCGAACGTGATCGGGAAGAAGCACTGCCATAGTCAACAGCACCCCGGCAAACGCCAACGCAATCCCCAGCCAACGATTGGACTTGCGATAATCCAGAGCCCGACCAACGTGAATTTGCTTTGCAATTGACTCCGCGTCGGCCGCGGATTGCTGCGCGAGAAGTCGACCAACTTCGGTTTCCGTCTCTTGGATTTCGTCACTCGACGTCGCCAGCTCGTAATAGTCCAGCAACATGCCTTGAGTTTCGGGAACGACATTGTCCAGATAGCCGAGCACATCGCGATTACTCCATCGACGCCAAAGTGGCGCAAGCAACATGGACCAAGTCGCGTAACCAACGGCAGACAAATAGACGGCGAGCATTCCGAAACGCACGGCGGAGTTCAGATGCAATCGCCAATCCACAACCGCCATGACGACAAACAACAACACGCCCAGCGCGACGGCTCGGGCGAGTCCGATTCTGAACAGCAACAATCGCAGGCGTCTGCGAAACTCATTGCAGATTCGTTCGAGATGTCGATCCGGTTTATCGGGCATCGCGTTATTGTTCTCCAATCGAGACGCGTTCGTTCACATGGTAATTCAAGCGGACGCTCACGATGCGAGCGTTTCCTGCGTCGGCAATGAACAAGCGGCGGTCCGTATCCACAGCGACATAGGGGGCGTAAAATAAGCCAACTTCATCGCCGCCCAACGGAACCTTGCTCTCCGGTCCGGCGCTGTCGACGTTGCCGTACTTGCCAATTCGCAGAATCAAGTTGCCGTTGGAATCCAAAACTGCAACGCTGTGATGACCGAGCGCCGGAGCGAACGACCGACCGAAATAGTCGAGCGCGAATCGAGCGTTGTAGCAATTGCAACCGCCGCCAGCTCTCGCAGCGTTCTTACCACCAAAACCTATTCCGCCGTAGAACCACTCAGCTCCATCGAGCCACCCGCGACCGAGAATCCCGTTCAACAACTCCGGCGGTCGCTTTGGTATCAGTTCGCTGGGAAGAATCACGGGGGCGCGATCCGAATCCCCAATAAATTTGGCCGAGGCGGGCCTTATTTTGACGAGCGTCTCCGTCATGTCGTTGAAGTACGGCTTGCCATTTAGGATCCGCGAAGTGGACGACAGGGCGTAAATGTTGTCGTCGCGGTCGATCTGAATTCCGTCCAACTGAACGGCGCCGGGCAAGGCATCCTTGTGGAGCAATTGCCCGTGCCGATCGAAGACGTGAACTTCACCGTAACGCACTCGTCCAGGATAATTGTTCGGTTCGTACGGCGTTCCGCCGACTTCTTCCGCTACGTCGTAAATATCCTTCCGGGTCGTTTCCTTGATAGTCTGATTATTCACGGCGACCGCGAGATGACCTCGAGGTGAAACTCCCATGCCACCGTGATGGTGCAGTCCAGCGGCTTTCACTGGTAAACGCAAGACGGATTGCGCCGTAGCTCGTTCGACGCCGCGTCGACTGGAACTGGTCCGCAGGTCGCTATGTTCTTCACCGTAGTCCCAGGGAACTTCGGTCCAGTTCACCGGCTCGTAACGGGCGACGTAGTAGAACGATCGCAGGTAGGCCAGCCCGTCGCTGTCGAAACACATATCTTCCGCATCAAACGGCAAGGCAACCATTTCGGTTGTACCCGTTTCCGGATCGATACGAATCACGTCATAGTTCGACTTGCCACTAGCCGCTTGACCTTCCGCAACGTACAAATGCCCGCGGACCGGATCGACGTGCATGCGTTGTCGATAGTACTCGGGGGCTCTCTCGCGTCGCACCGCGGCGCGAACATCGTCGCTGAAATTGCGAGTCAGCTTCGCCTCGCCATCGCGCAATTGAAACACTTGAATGTTGGCATCGGTCGCCCGTGACGCCCGTCGCGATATATAGTCCACTCGGCCCCACTCGGTGACGAGCCAGAAGGACGGCACGATGGCCCACGAATCGAGGACCGCTCGATAAGAAAGACCCGAGCCGCGCGAGGGGGGCAGATCCAGCTTTAATGGATAGCTGGCAGTCTGTTGCGGTTCGTCGAACGACTTGAGCAGCGTGAGCTTATTCAGCGCGTTGAGTTGCTCTTGTTCAACTCCCTTCGCTGTCCTGGGCGGCTGGCCACCCCTGCTTTCACCCTGCGGAAGCATCCAATGGAAAACGTAAATCTCTTGAGTCTGTTGATGAATGGCAACTTGCGCCGGCCGTAGAATCGAAATCGATTTCAAATGTTTACCGGCGGGCGAATAGACTTGAATACGATCGTTGGCATAATCGCTAACATAGATTCGGCCTTTTGCATCGACATCCACCGACGACGGGGCGGCGAAATGCTCGTTATCGTTTCCAGACTCTTCGACGTTCATGCTACCGAGGAAAACTTCCGCCTGTTGGCCGGTCTCAAAGTCGATCCTCGCAACGCCCGGCAACCAGTCGTAGAAGTTGATCAATATAATATCGCGAGTGGCAGCTTGGCCGTGACCGTGTACGTAGCCAGTGAGGTACAGCGTCTTGCCGTCCGGACCAAAGGCGGCACTCCGGGGTGGTACCGGCAAGAATTGGTCGCGTCGAAAATTGGCGCGCGGCTTGATCGGAAATGCGACGCTCGGACCGTGCAACTCCAACCCGCCCGACGATCCGTCCGTGGCCAGCCGGTTTAAGGCCAGTCGTCCCAATGCCAAATGCGTTCCGCGGACGGCGAGCATCGAGGACGCGTTGCCCCACACCGAGCCGTGATAGTTGTTGTGCTTGTCGATCCCAATCCCCAGCTTGGGATCAAATCCCGCGTTGCCGCCAGAACTGAGCAATGTTGCTTGGTGAAAACCTTCCTTTAACGGCTGCTCGGCACCGTCTTCCGGGAACGCTCGCCAATGCAATCCTTTGACGTTACTCACCTGATCGGCGGGAAATGGATAGACGGTGCGAAGATAGTCTCCTTGATGGTCAAACAAACGCACGTGATCCAGCACGCGGCCGTCGTAGACGTAAACGCCTTCTGGGGCTGCCGCCATGCCCGGCGCGTCCTTGTGCATGCGAAGCTTCGGCTCCCAGAGCAAGGATTTTTCGTAGATCGGCTTGAGACCGAGGGACACGCGCAACGTATGACCAGCGGCGTTCTCGACGTAAACGTCCCGATCGCTCTTGCCATCCCAAACGATTCGCTGACTGGTTGAATTCTTTTGTAGCGGCGGTGGAGCGGTAGGTCCCAGCACACCCGACGCCAGATGCCGCACGATCTTACCGTCCCCGTTTTCAATCACGACGGAGACATCGCAATTTGCTTT
>JBLHLE010000731.1:0-4656 GCA_047620805.1 Pirellulaceae bacterium | reverse complement strand
GTTGCGTTTATGCGACAAGACCGATTTCTAGATCTTGCCTTTGACTCGTTCGATGCGATCGGTGAGGTCGCCGCGTAGGCTTGCTTCGACTTTTTCGGCCAATGTGGAGGCTTCGTCGAGTGATGCTCGAGCGGCAGTTTTTTCGCCGAATGCTAGTTGTGACTCGGCGAGGTTCGTCAGCGCGAATGCTTTGCTTTGCACGTCCTCAATCGTACCGATTGCTGTGATGGCCGAGGCCAGGATTTCTTTTCCCTTGTCGGTTTGTTTAGCTTCGGCAAGGATACTGGCGATTTGCAAAAGCGCGTCCGCTTTTTGACGCGCGTCCGCGATGGCTTCAGCGCTGGCAGTCGTGCTGTCCAGCACTCGTACGCCATCTTTTTCTCTGTTGATGGTGAAGTAGGCAGCGGCGATTCGGCCAGCGGCTTGGATTTTGAGTTGCGGTTCGGTGATACTGGCGATGAGATCTTCGGCTTCGAGAAGTTCACCTTTGCCTTTGGCAGCCGAGTCTAAGTGTAGAGCGAAAACTTCGGCGCAGTTGGCGATGGCGGGAATGCGATCGTGAACAGCTTCGATAGCGTTGTATGCGTCGCGGGCCTTCTTGAGCATTTCCTCGGCGCGAAGTCCTTTGCCGCGTTGTCCTTCCGCTTTCGCGACTTCCGACAATATTTCCGCTCGCAGTCGCGGCAGCGTAATTTCTTCCGCTGCAGAACCGGCGGCGATGAACGACTTGTTGGCACCGCCGCTGTCGCCCGCTTTGGCTTGCTGCTCCCCGATTTTCAATAGTTGTTTTGACTTGGCATCGGGACTGCCCAGTTTCATCGCCTTTTCGTATTGAGCGGTAAGCGACTGGCCGCCACCTTTCTTTCCGCCGCAGCCAACGACTACCGTTAAGGTCAGCGCGATGACTACAAAAGTCGTGAATCTCGTGAGTGAATTGGAGCGTTGCATAGTTACCTCTGGTTCTCGTTAGCTGTTTGTGTTCCGAGCGAAACAAGCTTGAATAGCTGAATAGCTGAGTGAGCTGAGCCTAAAAGAGCAGTTTACATTCTTGAAGTCGTCGTTCTGTTTCGGCCATCAATTCATCCTCTTCGGCTTCGGTGGCCGCTTCAAAGGTGACTGAGAATCGCAGGAATGGTCCGGCGTCATCCCACGGCACTGTCACGATGGATTGTTGCGTGATCAAGTACTGACTAGCTGCCTCAGCCGTCTCAAATGACGCGCCACCTTCAACTCCTTTGGGAATTGAAGTGTAAAGGAAGTAGCTACCTCCAGGCATTGAGCATTGGAAGCCGCAGCGGGTCAGAATAGCGACGAGCTTCTCGAGACGTCGGCGGTACTTCGCGTGAATGTTTGTGGGAATTGATTCGTCGTCTAGAGCTGCCACTGCAGCCTTTTGAATTGCGATGAACTGACCTGAGTCACAGTTGTCTTTGACATCTGAGAAGGCTTGCACTAGCAGAGGGTTACCGCAGACCCAGCCGATTCGCCAACCGATCATGTCGAAGCCTTTGGACAGCGAATGGACTTCCACGCCAACGTCGCGAGCTCCTGCGACGGAGAGGAAACTCAAAGGTTCGCCGTCAAAGGTCAGCATGATATGAGCGGCGTCTTGCACGACGACGATATTGTTGGCCTTGGCGAACGCGATGACCTGCTTGTAGAAGTCGACAGTCGCGGTCTTGCCCGTGGGACTGTTCGGGTAGTTGATGACCAGCAGTTTCGCTTTGGCGACTATGTCTGCGGGGATGCCATCGAGGTCGGGAAGGAAGTCGTTCTCCGCTAACAACGGAAGCTTGAAAACTATGCCACCGTAGTAGCTTGTATGAGTGCCAGCGACGGGGTAGCCCGGCACGGTCATCAACGTTACGTCGCCGGGGTTAATGAAGCAGGCGGGCAACATCGCCAACGCTGTCTTGGATCCGATGCAGTGATTCACTTCTGTGGCCGGATCGAGCTCGACATTGAAATTGCGTTTCATAAAACGAGCTACAGCTTCATTGAACTCGCCGATTCCATTGTCCGCATAGCCGCGGTTTTCCGGTTGGTTGATTTCGACCGTCATCGCTTGGCGAACCGACTCCGAAGCCATGGAGTCGTTTTCACCAATTCCGAAGTTCAACAGAGTGCGGTCGGGGTAATCTTCAGCGGCCTTTCGCCTAGCTCGTTTGATTTTTTCAAACTTGTAGATCTCCGTGCCTTTGCCGTAGTTAACGCCACCAATGCGGTCGGCAAACATCTGTTGAAAATACGGGTCGCTCATAGTCGCTTATGCCTTATACCTGATAGAGTTCGAGTCGTATTGAATCGCGCCGGGTTGAATCGCGCCGGGTTGAATCACGCCGGTTGATTCGCAGGATCGAAAGGTCCGGGGCACGAATAGAGTTGCTGTTGAGTGTTCCGCAAGCTACTTAACGTACCGGACGAAATCTCGCCTAGCAATGGGGCGAAATGCACTGCAAATCAAGGGAAAGGGGGGAGAATCTGAAGTGGTTCGACTTAGCCCAAGGGCCACGATTTTCCCAAGGCTGTCCGCTGCACGTCGGTCAACTGCTTGATGCCACGCCGAGCGAGTTTGAGCAATGCGTCGAGTTCATCTTCGCTGAATGTCGACTCTTCGCCCGTTCCCTGGATTTCTACAAACTGACCGTTTCCCGTCATCACGACATTCATGTCCACTGCGGCAGCGTAATCTTGCGGATAGTCGAGATCGAGTGTCGGTTTGCCGTCGACAATTCCTACGCTGACGGCCGCAACGCTGTCGCGAAGAGGGTACTTCGTGGGATCTGGTAGATCTTCTTTGATTGAGTTGATGGCGTCGACCAAGGCGATGAAAGCGCCAGTGATGCTCGCGGTGCGAGTGCCACCGTCCGCCTCGAGGACATCGCAATCAACGGTTATCATTTGTTCCCCCAACGCTTGCAGATCGGCTACGGCGCGGAGGCTGCGAGAAATCAGTCTTTGGATCTCGGTCGAGCGTCCATCGACCTTTCCATTGCGGTCCCGTTGTTTGCGAGGACTCGTACTACCAGGCAACATATTGTACTCAGCTGTAATCCAGCCCTTGCCTTGGCCCAGCATCCACGACGGCACTTTCGATTCCACACTCGCGGTACATAAAACCGTCGTGCCACCGCATTGATACAGCACGCTTCCGGCGGAAGGTCGAGTGTATTTGCGTTTAATTTTAACAGGCCGTAGTTCGTTGCTGCGACGTTTCATGTTGAGCCAATTGTTAACGGTTAGGTTCGATAAGTATTCGGGTTCTAATTCTTCTTACATTTCGCACGTCGTCGTATGCTAATTATGCATTTTTCGATCCGGATTTTAAAGAGGTTTGTGCTCCCTACTTCTCAGGACGGTATCTGACTTCTTTTCGGTATCGCGGTCTTTCTGATTTGCGTCACCCCGCATCTACGGTTCCTGAATGAATCAATGCTCTTCTGCTAACTATTGAAGAATCGCATTTCCAGCCACGACGTGGCGACAGCATGTAGCCTTGGGCGTAAGCCCAAGGAAAGCAGGGACAGAATCCCGTTAGCCGCGAAGCGGCGGCAGCGATTTGATGAGTTGTCGCCTGCTGTCGTCGCTTCGCGACTATTTGGAGATCGGGACTCAAATCCCTTGGGCTTACGCCCAAGGCTACATGCTGTCGTCGCTTCGCGACTATCAAAATTCGCAACTAATAAATCATCACTCTTCATTCCTTTGCTGGCGATGCAACCGCTCGGCTACCAGATCGATCGCGCGCGATGATTAATGCTGAGGAGAGCTACCAGTTTCTTTGCCCTTCTTTTAGGTTTGTGCGGCCAACAGCCAAGCGAGCAGTCCTTTCTGAGCGTGCATACGGTTACCCGCTTGTTGTATGACGGCGCTTTGTTTGCTGTCGATGACTTCGTCGGTGACTTCCTGGCCACGTTTGGCGGGGAGACAGTGGAGGAATATCGCATCTTTGGGGGCCACGGCCATCAGTTGGGCGTTGACTTGATAGGGCGCGAAATCTGCTTCGCGTTTTCGTTGTTCGCCTTCTTGTCCCATGCTGGCCCAGACATCGGTGTAGATTGCTTGAGCGCCTGCCACGGCGTCTCTAGGATCGCTGTGGATTTCGATTTCGAATTCGGGCACTTCTCGCTTCAGCCTGTCGAGAAAATCTGGGTCGAAGACGTAGCCGTCTGGCGCGGAGACGGCGAAGTTTAGGCCGAGTTTTGCGCACGCCACAGCCAAGCTGCGGGAGACGTTATTTGGATCGCCGATGTAGGCCAAGCGAGTCGAGGAATTAAGTCCGTGCGTCTCGCGAATTGTGTACAGGTCGGCGAGCCCTTGGCAGGGATGCGAGTAGTCTGTCAGGCCATTGATCACGTTGCAGTCGGAGCAATATTTGGCGAGTTCTTCGACTCGAGAGTGCGAAAAAGTTCGGCAGACGATGACGTCGACAAATTCGCTGATCACTTTGGAGAAGTCGGCGACCGATTCGCGTTTACCCCAGCCGACGTCTTGTCCAAGGAACTGACTGCTGCCGCCGAGGTGAGTCATAGCGGATTCAAAACTGACGCGCGTTCGAAGCGACGGCTTCTCAAACAGCAATGCCATGACGCGACCCGGCAAGAGCGGTTCGCGAAGGCCATCCTTATATTTTGTCTTGAGGTCTTCGGTAATCGA
>JBLHLE010000730.1:0-4660 GCA_047620805.1 Pirellulaceae bacterium | reverse complement strand
AGCTACACTGGAAGGTGTCCGCGAGCTAAGACGAAAACTGCCCGCTGCCTATATCCACTTCGGCCCTTAGCACAACAATCGCTACGATCTATTTTGGTTCGTGCTATTTTGGTTCGTGCCACTTTAGATCGCGCTATTTTAGATCATGACACTTGTAAGAGTTTGAAACTCCAGTGTGTTGCGAATGGGATCGAAGTCGCGTTCATCTAAAACGAGTTCGCGGTAGTTGGGGTCGATCTCAAAGGATTGTGCGAGGTATTGGACGGCGGTTCGAACATTGTTTGCCAGACTCCAATAGCATGCCAAGTTGTAATGAATGATTGCTTCGTTGGGGTCGGCGTGCAGTGCTTCTTCCAGTGCTTCGATCGCGAGATCGAGTCGTTGGTTTCGTTTGTGGCACCAGCCTAAGGCGAGCCAGATGTGCACGTTTTCTGGTTCTAGGTCAGTTGCCGCCCGGAACGATTCGGCCGCCCGGTGATACTCTTCCAGGCAGCGGTGACATTGCCCTTCGAGGAACAATGCTTGTGAACGCTGCTGAATTTCTTCGCTCGAGAGTTGGTGGAGCGTCTTGAGCGCTCGATTGGCGAGTCGTCGTGTGACCTTCTGGTCGAGAACGTACTGATCGCAGAAGACGAGCAGCAAGTCGAGGTATCCCTCAACTTCTTGCATAATCTGCATGCGACGTGTTCGTTCTCGCGTGGACACTGTCATTCTCATTACGCTCGGGGCGAAAGGGATTCAGTTCCCGCCATCGGGGAGTCTGGTTTTGAGGGGAGTTTTCGGCTTCACCTCTCCATTTATTCTAACCGCCAGTAAAGCGTCTCCAAATGGCAGCAAGAAATCCATGACGCAACTAGAGAATACGCAACTACTAACGTCTAAAAAAACGAGTAGACAGGTTCTCTGGACAGCACTGGGCAGGTTGAGTTTGCGGTTTCCCGGTTGCGACTTCGCGCTACTCTTCCTCTTCTTCGTCCAGTTCTTCGAGGTAGTCGACCAGAGATTTACTGGGCGTCGTTAACTTGAGAGCCGGAGCAAATTCCTCGTAGTCTTCGTCGACTCGTTGCAGGATTTCAAAGAGGTTGAGACCAGTGCCAGCCATTTCCTCAAGGGCCCATGTAAAGACGGGGCCCTCAACCCATTCTGGGTCGGTGGAACTAGGGAGTAAAGCCGAAAGTGCGACGGCGCGTTCACCTAGTGATCCACTGCCGTTCTCGACCATATCTTCGATTTCAGTATGGGCTTCAATGAGGCTGGCGAATTCGTCAGGCAGCTTCCAACCGCGAGCGATAACGCCGGCAGCCTCGGCGTGAGTCCAGCCAAACGCCTGTTTTTCCAAATAGGAAAGTCGTTTATTGCCGCCGTTGCGGTTGTCCAGCAGCCAACAGTATTGTTCGGGAAGTTCCTTCGCCAGCAGCGGAATCGCCATGTCCTGTAGCAGCGCAGCAGCGAACAAGTCTTCGAAATCTTCCGCACCGAGAAGCTTGCCCATTTCACGCGCGAACAGGCCGCGACGGAGTGAGTCTTGCCAGAGGTTCTTCAAGTCGAATGGGCCGCAACGTGGATTTGGCATCAGGCTGAATACGGCGCTCCACAGGGCGAAGTTTTTGATCGTGCGAATGCCAACCAGATTGATCGCCAACTTGACGCTCGAAATCTCGCGCGAGAAGCCGAAATACGATGAATTCACGAACCGTAAAACTTGCCCAGTCAGACCTGGATCGGATTCGATCGGGACCGCAAATTCTAATGGCCCGTTTTCAACGTCTTGGGACAACTCGAGTAACCGAATTGCACTTTGTGGAAGGGCAGGTAACTGCGCTCCAGAAAGCATATCCGCTAGTTCTCGCGTGCACTCCACTTGATTCATCGTCGTGCCTCGTGGGTCTTTGTTGTTACGGCAGCAGAAGATACCTCTAACCCATATCTTCCACCAAAACTTATGTCGCGTTCTAATGTTCGGCAAATGACACGTTGCCGTTTTGTCGTTCCTATCTGCGCGCATTGTCATCAGGACTGTTTCCTTCGGACCGACGATGTCAATTCTCCCCATTGTCATCATTCCAACGATGTGTTTTCGCAACGTGTTGCCATTTCGCCGCAGCGCTTGTAGTGACTGTAGAGGCAGTAGTGCATTGACGCCGCCTAGATGGATTTGGCTTGGCGTTTGCATCTCCATGAAGCATGAAAATCTTATTCCCGTTGTTTCTCACCAAGGCCAACCGTATTCGAGTCGCGGGAGTGCTTCTGCTGATCGCCTTCCTTGTAGTGACTTGGAATGCTTCAGCCGTCGCCGATGTCGGTTCCCATGACGTTGTCGACGTGTTTGCAGGCGACCCTTGGCGACGCACGATCAACGGTTGGGAGAACAGCTCCACGTGGGAAGTCGAGCGAGAAATCGATCTACTCGCGCGAATTGCTCAACTTCATCCGTTTGTGGTCGCCAGCTTTCAGGTGCTCGTCTGTGTTGGTGCACTGGTCGCGTTTAGTGACGATGAAGATTGGCAACGCCTTCCAGCTCGCGCCGGCAAAGGCTAGTTTTGAAGCCGCTTCGACGCGCGGATGCCTCGCTAGTAGCTCCACTCTTTTTTGCCGACTACCAGCCAGCTAGCTTTCGCAGCGAATAACTCCGAAGTTGTTATTTCGGAAGCGGTTAACTCCTAAATTGCCAACTCCGCTAGCGTTTCCAATTGCGCTGATTCTGGCGAATTTCCAATTTTCTTGCACGGATTCTGGCGGCGTTTGCCACTAGTAAGGGTGTTGGATACGAATCTGGCAGTGCCCAGTCGGACTCGCCTTGGATTCAAGCGGGCTCGAAAGAACAGTCTGTCGTTGTGCATATTTGCGAAAATTGTTCATATTTGCGAGAAGAAGAGGTGAGCGGATGCGTTTAACTTTGCGAACAATGCTGGCGTACATGGACGATATACTCGATCCAGCGGATGCGGAGGAGTTGGCCAGCAAGATCAAAGAGAGCGAATTTGCTAGTCGTTTGGTACATCGGATCCGCAGTTCGATGCGACATTTGCGAGTTGGAGCTCCGAAGTTGAACGGCAAGGGGATGGCTCTCGATCCCAACACTGTCGCGGAATACCTCGACAACGCGTTACCTCACGAGCGGTTTCCGGACTTTGAAAAAGTCTGTCTCGAATCGGATGTGCACTTGGGCGAAGTGGCGGCTTGCCACCAGATCTTGACATTGGTGCTTGGCGAGCGAGCGGATGTGCCAGATACCATCCGCGATCGAGTTTATCTACTGGGCAATCAAACGGCTGGCAATCAAACGGCTGGCAATCAAACGGCTGGCAAAAAGACCGCTGGCAAAACGATGGAAACATCTGACGGAACGCACTTGAGGGTCGATGCGCAGCACGCTCGCAAGGCGGCGATGGAACCGCCACAGTCGGAGCCACAACCAGCGGCGTCAAGTACTCCGTCGGACGTCGAGCAAGAACGGATCACCGAAGTGCCCGAGTACATGAAAGTGGCTCAGAGGAAGTCGGTTTGGCTGTATCTAGTAGGAGCGGCAGCAATGCTGTTGGTGGGCGTCTTCGTTTACCAGGCATTTTTCAATACTGGAACGGCAATCGTGGAGAAACCTGGAGTCGTTGAGCCCGAGCCAAATGGACCACGTGAACGGAATCCCACATTAGGTCAGCGAGACTCGGTTGTTAATCCGATTCCTAGTGAGGTCGACACACCTCCTATTGTTCCGCCCGCGGATCCGAATGTTGGAACGACCGACCAAGTTGATCTGCCATCGATACCAGCGGTTGATCCGTCGGTTCATCCGATTGAGAACGGCAGTAACACACCGGCTGTGAATAGTGGCAACGATGTTGCGCCGCCACCGAACGAGATTCCTGAGACAAATGGCGCGACTGCTTTGCCGATCGAATCAAATCCCACTCCAAACTCGGAGAACCCTCAGCCTGTTAATCCGGTCGACGGCCCAGGCACTGCTGCGGATACCAACAATCCAAACGGTGAAGGCACTAACGGTGTTGTCGATCCGAATGAGTTGGCTCGAATTGACGTTAATCCTCAGCCGCTCGTTGTAATGGACGTTGGCAAGAATGCATCGAGTGACGAACAGGTCTTGGCTCGTTGGAATCCCACGGAAAAGACTTGGCTACGGGTACCACCGCGAGCGATGTTGGCGTCCACAGAACGTTTTACCGTCTTGCCGATGTATCAACCTCAGATCTTTTTGTTGACAGGAATTCAGCTGCAGTTTTCAGGTCAATCGACGGTCCGGCTGTTACCTACAGATGCGCAAGGCGTTTCCGGTGTGTCGATTGAATCCGGACGAGTCTTGTTGGACACCGGAAGTGCGGACCGCATTCGATTGCAGTTGGGCAAACGCAGTGGCGTTTTAGTTTTCGGTGATGTGAAGTCGGTCGCGGCGATCGAGGTCAAGAAATATCTGCCTCCAGGAACCGATGCTCGTGCGTCCAAAGCAATGGAAATTGTAATGATCTATGCGAGTAACGGAAGTATTCAGTGGCAGGATTCCGACGAGTCTGCGACGGTTACGGTCAATAGTGGTGAACTTCGTTATTACGTCGACGATCACAATGGGCAGACGATTAGTTATGGCTCCGGGCCGAAGTGGATTTCTGGGCTGGAGGCCTCGCAGATTGAAAAGCGGGCAGCCAAA
>JBLHLE010000729.1:0-4661 GCA_047620805.1 Pirellulaceae bacterium | reverse complement strand
CGCCACCTATCTCGCTGTCACTTAATTCCGTGGCCGTTGAATGCCGTCGCCAACACAATCATCAATCGGTACGCTCCATGACTACAGTAACGGTCGTCACACCCGCTGGTCGCTCTGCCGTTGCCACCCTGATCGTGCGAGGTGACGCGGCAGTTGATATCGTATCCAAACGGTTCGAGGCCGCGGGCCCAACCGCCATTGCAGAACGTGCCGCGAATTCAATTTCGTTTGGCACTTGGATTCATCGCCAATCGACGGCAGAAGATGTCGTCGTAGCGAAACGGGACCCCTTTACTGTCGAGATTCATTGTCATGGAGGCACTGCGGCGGTCCGATCCATTGTGGACTCTCTGATTGCAGCCGGCTGTCGAGAAAGCGACTGGCGCCAATTTAGCCAAGACTCCTCGAAATCTCCCATCGTCCACGATGCGACGGTCGCTCTCGCAAATGCGAGCACAGAAAAGGTTGCCGCAATCTTGCTCGATCAACTACGCGGAAGTCTCTGTAACGAAACACAAGAGATCATCGAGCGTTTACAAAACGGCGAGCAAAACTTAGCTGTCGAAAAACTACAGCAAGTTCGGAACCGCGGTGATTTCGGACTACATCTCACCCAACCCTGGAAAGTTGTTCTCGCCGGACCGCCGAATGTCGGCAAGAGCAGCCTGATCAACGCCCTACTCGGATATCAGCGGGCGATTGTGTTCGATCAACCCGGTACGACCCGCGATCTCGTCGTCGCCGAAACCGCCATCAACGGCTGGCCCGTCTCGCTTTCTGATACCGCTGGAATCCGCGACTCCCGGGATGACATCGAACGGCAAGGCGTTCGACAAACGCATTCCGCCGCAGCCGCAGCGGATCTCGTTATTCTCGTTCGCGATAGTACTCAATTTGGCGAACTGAAATTTGACCCCGGCCAGCTTTCGAGTCCTCCGCGAACGCTGACGGTGCACAACAAGATGGACATAGCAACGACTGATAAAGATTGCGATTTGCGAGTTAGCGCCGTCACGAAAGAGGGAATTCCCGAACTACTTGAACTGATTGCCGACAAACTCGTCGGTGTCGAGCTTCCACCGGGAACGCCAGTCCCCTTCGCCCAACACCATTTGCTGGCTATCGACAACGCATTGACTGCGATTAATGGGAGCCAACTGGCTGTCGCTATCTCGCAATTGAGGCATTGCTTCTGCGGTTCTGCTAGCTGGTAGCTAAATGCTAGCAAGTAAACTAGTGTGGACCAAAAGTTTAGAATCGATTAGTTTGCGGGAGTGTAATTTCAGGCCGAACATCTTTTATGTCCGGCGACAGGGAACTAATCGGGAGGGATTCCGATGCGCAACGCACTTTCGTTGGTCAGCATATTTCTAACATTGTCTCTCGTTTCCATTGCGATTTCAGTGGCAGTGGAGCCGGGTCTGACGGAAATCAAACCGGTCCGCTACCGAAATCTGACACCAGGCAAGTCGAGTCTCGACAAAGTGCTGGAGGAGTACGGGCAACCGTACAGTCGCACGACGCTGGGGACGAGTACGGTACTTGAGTTTGCCGACGCCGACTACGACATTGCGCTGGTGACGATCACCGCCGGTCGAGTCGAATCCATTGCGTTGGTGCCCACAGAGCCGAAGTCATTGAAGTCGGTGGCGGATAGCTTCGACCTCAACAAGTATTCGCCGACAGCCGTCTACGACGAGACTGACAGAGCGATTGGTCTGGTGATTCCGGAGAGGGGAATTCTATTGGGCTTGCAAAACGGCGAAGAACTGATGGTTCAAGAGCTGCTGCTCGGAGCTGTTGAAGGCGAGTCGTTTTACTTGCGAGCGGAACAGGATCAGGCATGGCGTCTGCGTCGCAATTTGGATGACCTCAAGCTGGCAGAACATTATGGTTTTTCGAGAGGCCGCTGCACGACATTGGCTTCTAGGTATTTAGACTTGGCGGGCGAAAGCCAGAAGGCCCTGGCGGCAGCCGAGCAAGGCGTCGACGCATCGCCGCGTCTCTTGCGGGCTCGGCTTCAATTGGCGTCGCTAATGCCAAGGTTTGGAAAAACGGAAGAAGCGGCCACAATTGCCGACTCCGTGCTAAAGGCACCAGACGCGACGGAATTTGAAAAGACTTGGGCGCAGTGCATCGCTGCGGCGCAAGTCCTGCGAGAGGAGAATACGAACCCGCGACGAGCTGTTGAAGCAATGGAATCCGCAATTGGCAATTTGGAGTCATTGCTAGTCGACTCGCCGCGCGAAATTCGTTCGCTGGCCCGCGACGTTCAAATACGCGCGCGATTAAATCTGATGGACGTTTACGCGACCATGGGTGCGGTGAAGCGAACATCGCTGAAACGGATGTGTTCATCGGAATTGAAACGAGCGCTGAAGAACGCTGTGGAGGAAGATGGAAATCCAATCCTAGCGGCGCGAATCGTCGCACATATCTCGAAACTCCGTGGTCAACTCGGTTGGTCCGATCTCGCTGAGGAAAATTCAGCCGTCATTCGCGCATTGGGTCAACGCGTCACATCGGCGCAAGATCCGTTGCTTAGCCAAGCGCTGCGACTAGAGATTTCGACTGCCTTACTGCGGATCTCGCACCACGCAAAATCTGTCAACGAAATTGCGGACGCCAGCGCCGCTTCGACCAACGGTTTGAAGCTGCTTGAAAAAATAAAGGATCCGCAAAAAGCGTCAAGTCGAATTGCCCGTGCCAAAGGAGAATTGTTATACACGACGGGATTGCTCCACGTCGTTTCCAAGAAAGACCATGCTGCGGCAACGAAGTTCTACAATCAGGCGCGACCCTGGTTAGACAAAGCGCCAGTCGATACCGGTGCCGACAAAGCTCAGCTCGGTGACATTTGGGTGAGTGTTGGCATTTCATCTTGGGAAGATGGAAATCGCACACAGGCGGTGGAGGACACACTGCGTGGACTCAAATTGCTAAAACAGGCCGTGGCCTCCAAAGCGGTTGACCGGGCAACCCTCCACGTTCCGTACACAAACCTGGAGACGATGTACCGCAAGTTGGGTGAAAGCGACAAAGCCGTGCATTATCGACTCGAGATCGCGAATCTGAAAAAGACCAGGACGAAACTTCGCTAATTGCTGCGAGCCAGCTAGTTGCCACGAGCAATAGGGACTGCGCGAACGCTGCGTTAGGTATTACAATGACCTTCCAGTTGCGTATTCCTCAGACTCGTGCGGGTATTTGTTGATGCTCACCATTCTACTCCTGCTATTTATCATCGTTCCCATTGTGGAACTTTCCTTGTTGGTACGATTGGCACATCTAATAACTTGGCCGTGGACGATCTCGATTGTGATCATCACCGGGATCGTTGGTTCCATGCTGGCTCGCCAACAGGGCTGGTCGGCGTGGCGTCGACTTCAAGAAGAGTTGGGGGACGGAAAAGTTCCGGTGGCGCTGGTCGACACAATCATGATCTTCGTCGCGGGAGCATTTTTGATTACCCCCGGAATATTGACTGACATCTTTGGGCTGACGCTGTTGATACCGTTCTGTCGCGGCGTCTATCGGGCACTGCTAGTCCGCTATTTCAAAGGGCGTCTGCAGCTGCAGTCGTTTGCGTCCGTGCAATACGAGGCAGGGGTGAGGCCTGAAACGTACGACGGAGATCCGGATGTTCTCGACTCATACGTAGTGGATGACGAATCTGAACCGTCCAAAGATACACGTCGCGACGGCCCCGACCTTATCGAATAGCAGGTTCACTCAAAGGAACTTGAGGCCGATTTTTCGCTGTTGGCGTCCGGCAGCAGCCATTGACGAATTCTGGACGCGACTCGGCCCAGCCTTCCAGGTCGCGAAGACGTGACCGTGGTGGCACTCTTGAAATCCTCAGACAGATCTTCGTCCTCAATGCAGACAAAGTGAGTTTTGTCACCATGTGCGGCTCCGCGAGCGAAGAGTTGAGGCAGCAGCCGATAGTCCTGGTGTCCCTCGGAAAACCGGACCCAATAACAACTATCTTCGTGGCGGAAACCGTACGCCGCTGCAACTGTTTTTCCGTTTTCCTTCAATAGCGCCAATTCGTAGGCACCATGGTAGGCGGCCTTGCGATGGACCGATTCCCAAAACGCGATCGTATGACTGTCTGCAGCGGGCTCTAGCAAGGCAAAGGCCTGATCAAATTCATTCCAACAAGGATCGTCGTCGTATTGGTAAAAGCCTTCCGAGTGAAGGTGAAATAGGTTCGTAGAATCATTCGGCTCGGCGGCGTACTGCAGAGGATCGACTTTATGCCATTGGTCGCCGGCAGTCTTTGTCGGCGTCATGCGGCAGAATTCCATCGCTGTTTCAGCGCGTCCAACGTCGGTCCAAGGGTTCATGTTTTCCAGCCGGAACGAGTCCCACTCGCTGCCAAAAACAGAAATGTTCTGAAAGACCAACATGATAGTAGCGGTAATGTCTTTACCGACAGGTCCGGCAAAAGCACCGCGGACGTACGGAGTAGCTAAGTCAATTGCTCCGGGAACCGATGCACTTGGAGCGGACGTCCCAGTCCTGCCAAAGAGGCTGTTGACGCGGCGAGTTAGCGGAAGGATCCCTAATACTCGTCGCCCGTCGCGAAGTACCACGACTTCAGGGATTTCATCCGGAGCGAGACATTGCCAATAAGCAACGTGCCAATCGAGTGAATG
>JBLHLE010000728.1:0-4661 GCA_047620805.1 Pirellulaceae bacterium | reverse complement strand
GAGTGCTTCACGGAGCGAGCGTTGCAGGAACTCGTCGGTGTTTTCCTCGTTAACCTGTCCGCTTTGAATGTAGGCGGCGTAGATCGTACTGGCAGATTGCAGTACAGCGACTTCGCTAGGTTGGAGGCGTAAATAAGTTTTGGCCATAGTATTCAGTCTTCATTGCATGGGGAGCATTGAGCGCAGCAATAGCTGGCTTTTGATGACACGCGAACAGGAAGGTGGCTTCAAGCTTTACTCGCCGGCACCAGTCGCAAAAATGTAGACGCAAGCGATGGTGATGACGAGTGGAAAGATAGGTCCCAGCGAGGGGATCAAGAAGATCCACTCCTTCCCTTTGGGTTTTGCCAACAAACCAATAGTCGAACAAAACAAACTGACCAGGGCAATCGGCGCCATGATTAGACACCCGCCAAAATCGAACGGCAAGCTATTGCGCCCGAAATAGGTCAAAGTTATGATGAGGTAGATGCCCAGGAATGTAATGCACGATGCGCAAAGATATTGACCCGCGGGAGTCAGTCCGCCATGGTCTTGAATTTCGCCAGGTGCTTCTTTCATGATGCTCTCGTAGTCAATGATCGATCGTCCATAGATCGATTCACCGGTGATCGATCAGCCAACATTCGATGGTCGCTTCTTGTTCCTTCGAGCTAACTTCGCCCGATTATTGCATTACCTCTATTTTCCTTAAACTGGCAGCAAGTTTCAAACGTCCGATTTCGAGATTTCTGGCTCAATTTCGCCGCAATTCCCGGCGAGGTGTTACAAACGCGATAACCGGACCGTTCCTAAGAGCCGAGCAGGCTTTAAGTTAGGTTCGCGACGCGGACTCCGATGCGAAGCCGCAAGTCAGCGGTAAACGTCGAAAGGAAAAAATGGAAAGGCAATCGACAATTTTCTTATACATCGAGATGTATCGTGGACGGTTTATTGTTTCGGACGTTCTACCATGAGTTCGGCGGACTCGGGATCGTAATAGTAGCGACCGCCGTCGGTAAGCTTTGGCAGCTTGATGCTGTTGGCTTTGACGATCTTCTCCATGAACTCTTCATCGGAGTTTGGCTTTCGACCTTCGATCGCTTGGAACAAGTTGACGGCCTGCGGGATCTGAATTTCGAACACGATCCTCTCTTTGGCGGCGAACAGCGAGATGGCTGGTTGAGCAATAGCTCTTCCGATGCCAGTTTCATTGTCCAGACTTCGTCCTTTCACTCCAACACCGACCTCCGCTTTTACGTTTTCCGTTGCCGGTGGAGTCTCAATTGATACCGCCGGATCTTCTTCAACGGGAGGCGCAGGTTCCTCCACGGGGACTTCGGGAGTCACGGGGTCGGGAGTCGTATCTTCGCCGCCGCAGCCTAGCCAACAAGAGACGGATACGATCAGCACTGGAAGCGTTAGCAGAAATCGGTACTTCATGATTTTACCTAAGGAGTTAATTTCGCCGTTTAAGATCCGTGGATCCGCACTTGGTTTGTCGAATGCTACTGTTTGTCGAGGACCGAGTTCCACTTGTCGATATTTTCCTTTTGGGCCGTGAATAGGGCGTCGGTATTGTCCAGGACTTCGAGCTTGACGATCTTGTCGCCGCGGACGATTTTCAACAGAATATCGTTGCCTTTGGTGATCTTGCCAAAAACGGTGTGGCGATTATTGAGATGCGGAGTGGCGAGGTGAGTGATAAAGATTTGACTGCCGTTGGTGCGCGGTCCGGCGTTAGCCATGGACAGCACGCCAATGCTGTCATGTCTGAGGTCGTCGCGAAATTCGTCGCCAAACGTGTAACCCGGTCCACCAGTACCCCAGCGACCTTCTTTTCCAGGTTGCTTGGTAAGTGGGTCGCCGACTTGTGCCATGAAATCGGCGATGACTCGATGGAAGATAATTCCGTCGTAGTATTTTCGCTTGGCTAGGTTGCAAAAATTCGCAACGGTAATGGGGGTTTTCGAGGCGTACAAGACAGCCTCGAGATTACCGGCTGAAGTGGAGATCTTGACTCGAACATCTTTCAGTTCTTCGGCGGCAGCCGAGTCAATGTTCAATGCGGCAACTGATCCGACGGCGAGCAAAATGGCTAATCGAATCGAGAATCGAGTGAGTTGAAAACGGTTGAATTTCATCAAAACTATCCTTTATAGCGTAGATTTACTAGATTACAGTCTCACCGGATGATGGACTTTGTCACTTCTGCTGTCAACGAAAAAAGTGCCGTAGTCGCGACTCTATCGTGACTTGCACTAATTTATATCGGTTTCAGCAGCGTGCGCATAGCGACGAGCGGGTTTGCGTTGGGCATACGCAGGTCTAGATTCACGGTTGCTTCGCTAGGTAGAAAACCGTCGCTCGAGCGATAAGCAAAAGAATCGTCTCCCTGAATTCAAGTCCACTCGCATTTCAGTGTCAAACACGTCGCTTCCTTCGGCGACACCCAATGGGTTCAACAAACAGCCAAATATTCAGGGCTGAAAACTACCCAGCGCCGACGCGGCCGTCCAAATCAAAAGCAAACAAGATAGCAACAAAAAGGAAATTACACCTTTTTTCTTTATTGCCAGAAGATCGTATACAATGATATGCATTGCAACGAAAACAACTGTCCACAACTGTCCACAATTAGACAAGCTCGTCCGCGATCGGAAATGACTATGGGAATGACTTATTCAGATCTGGCTCCAATTCCAGGTAAATGGTACGTCAGTGAAAGGTACGCCGCGAGCAGCAATGGAACGCAACTCGTTGGCACTGCCCCTACTCAGCCGCGACTCCCGACGGCTGAAATGATTGTGGGCGGACCCTTTGATACCTACAAGCTTGCTCAGGATTGGAATAACCTGACACAGGCAGCTGGGTATATTTGGGAAAAGCCTTCCATCGGCGAGTAGTGCTCCTTTCCCAACCGGCCGAGCGCGATTGGGTCAGCTGGTTAGATCAGCGGTGTGGTAGTGCGCATGATATCGCATCGTGTGAGTGCCAGTTACATCTACTGGCTTTGGTCTAGCCAACCGAAGAGTATATCACACCTCAATTACCATACTATATACGCCTCAGTCAAAACAAAGAGGCCTGCCCCCTTTTTTTCGGTGCCCCCTTTTTTCGGATACCGTGACTTCATCATAACTAGGATGATGACGACTGAACTGTACGCCACTAAGAAATCGCAAGAGGCATGATGGCAAACGAGTATTCCATTGACGCTCACCAAAGCATCGCCGCCATAACGGGCGAAGAACGGCGTGGAGATGTTCGTTCTCTCGTTGGCCCCTACGATCTAGCGACCTTAGTTCAGTCGACGGACGCTGCCGACGGACAGACGGTCGATGCGTTCCTTTATGAAATCGGTGAGCCCGAACTGCGGCATGTTACCAAAGTTGGCGGTTTACCATACTGGCCCTCTGACTCACCTTGGCCAACGTGCCTTGGCCCCGATAAACCGAAGAATGCGAGATTCTTCCCGCCGAAAGGCACGCCAGCGGTTTTCTTGGGGCAAATATGTTTCGGCAATTCCAAGGACATTACAGGTGAACTCCCGAGTGATGTGCTGCTTCTTTTTGTGGAGGATGAAACATTTTTACGTGTTCACTTTGAGTGGCAACCATTGGGAATAACCAATCTCATACACACTAAAGATGTGCCCAATCCTTCGTTTGAATTCGGCACATGCTTTGGGCACCGTGTTCGAATTCCCGACCCCGCCTCCAATGAAAAGGCACGGCGAATAGCCGCTACGAAGATTGGGGGCGAACCACAACTGATTCAGTCGCCGCGAAATGCTGGAGGGAAGTTCCTCTGCCAACTCTCATCATTCCAACCGACTCTGGAATGCCCGTTTCCATTTGTTGATCACCCAGAACCGATAACTCTGGACGATGACGAATGGAATTGTCAATTGAGTATGGTCGACATGGGAAACCTCTACATCTACCTCAATGAGAACGGCGAATGTGAATACTCGTTCGATTCACACTAGTTAATCGACTCGACAGATTGGCAAACGGCCCGCTGTCAAGCAAGACTTGGACTGGCGTTGGCAATTCGGCAAACGCACGCGCGTGAGTCGCTGCATTCCAATTCATACGCGAGTGGGCCGGATTGCACGTCGAGAATGGTGGCACGATCACAGACCAGGTTGCATTCGTCCGTCCCGGTTGAAGTGGTAAGTTAGCGTTGACCGTGTTTTCTTGTCCTGTCGTTAACTAGCTGCTGTCTCACCAGGAAAACGGTTCGTCGAACCTTGTTCGACAGTGACTTAGCGGAGCAGTTGGAATGGCTATTCGTCAACTTTGAAGTCGCTAACTATGTGACAATTCGGCAACGCCGTCTTTAGCGATTCAACACCTTCCTTGGTGACATTGGTATTCGATACATCAAGTTCTTTCAGATTTCCGAGCGGCTTCAAATGTTCTAGATCGGCGTCGGTTATTGGATTGTCCTCTAGTGCCAGCCACTCCAGCTTTGTGAGTTTTCCAATCTCAGGCGGTAGCTCGGTAAGTTGGTTGGCATCTAGATACAGCAAATCCAGCTTCGTGAGATTGCCAATCTCAGGCGGTAGCTCGGTAAGATCGTTGGCACCTAGATACAGCCACTTCAGCTTTGTGAGTTTTCCAATCTCAGGCAGTAGTTCGGTAAGTTGGTTGGCACCTAGATACAGCAACGTCAAA